>DATAOM010000503.1:0-21600 GCA_036265775.1 Ktedonobacterales bacterium
GGGCAGCGCCGGGTCTGTGGCGCGCTGATGTTGTCGTCCATCTGGCTCTCCTCCGTTCTCCTCCCCTGACGCTCTCCCTGGCTCTCGTTAGCTCCGGGCGCTGGCCTCACCACAAGGGATTGATGACCAGCCCGGTGATCAGCTTGGGATAGAAATAGGTGGACTTCTGCGGCATGCGGTCGCCTGCCTGCGCCACATCTCGCATCGCCTCCGGCGGTGTCGGAATCAGCAGCGCCGCGAGACTCGCGCCATCAGTCCCCGTCCGTACAGCGTTCACCGCCGCCTCGGCGTCGCGCGTGTAGGTCACGCGGTCGCCAGCACGAATCTCGTCAGGCGTCACGCCGAGCGCTTCGCCGAAGACGAGCGCCTGGAGCACGGCGACATCCAGCGCCCGCCACGCCGCGCCGGGCGTCTGTCCCTCGACGGTCACGTTCGCCATCGCCGCGCGCCCGGCGTCGTTCAACGTCGCCAGCCAGGCTCCGTCGCGTGTGACAAGCGCGATGGATGGCGCATTCGCCTCAGCCTCTACCAGCGCCCCTCGCCATGCTTCTGTGGAATCGCCTTCCAGCGGCGTGACGGTGAAGTGACGTTCCAACCGATCCGGCAGCGCGAGCAGATCATCAGCCGAAACACTACGCAGGATGCGGTGCGTTGGCAGCACGACGAGGCCTGCGTCCTCGATGGCGGTGAGCGACATCAGCACAAAGTCCGTGGCGTCGTCGGCGAAGGTCTCCTTGCGCTCGGCGCGCACCTCGTCGCGGTAGGTCAGCGATGTCTCGTAGCGGTGATGTCCGTCGGCGATGTAGAGCTGGCGCGGCGCGAAGAAGGCTGCGACCGTTTGAGCCAGCGCTGGATCGTCGAGGCGCCAGAGGCGGTGGCGCTCGCCTGCGTCATCGGCGAAGTCAGACGTCGGCGCGCCGGTAGTGGCCTCGTTCAGAATCGCGCTCAGCTCCTGGTCGGGATCGTCGTAGAGCGACATGAGCGGGCTGAGGTTGGCGGCACAGGCATGCATCAGCTTGAGCCGGTCGTCCTTGGGCTTGCTCATCGTGCGCTCGTGCGGCAAGATCACCCGCGCGACCCACGGCTCTAGCCGCACGCGCGCCAGCAATCCCATCCGTCGCCGCTCGGCGTCCGCGACGCTGAAGGTTTGCTCGTAGGCATAGAGTGAGGGCGTGTCCTGGCGCATCACGCCCTCCAGCCGCCACTCAGCGAAGAGCGTCGCCGCGCGTGTGTATTTGTTGTTCAAGCTGTCGTCGCCCGGCTCGTCGCGCCCAAGCTCCAGCCGGATGATGTTGTGGGGGTCACGCGCGTAGTAGCGTTCCTGCGCCTCGGGCGAGATCACGTCGTAGGGCGGCGTGACCAGCGCGGCGAGATCCTCGGTCGCGGCATAGCGAATGCCGGGTACTGGGCGCACGTCCGCCATAGGGTTCGCCTCCTCGTATGCGCGATGTTACTGCGAGCGAGCGTCTCTGCCGCACTCGCTTAGTATACAGGATTGTTCCGCGCCAGCGCGCTAATTCTGCGCCAGCGCGCCTCAGGCGTTCACGTCGACGACGATGCGGCCGCGCGTTTTGCCCGCCAGTATCTCGTTCGCGAGCGCGGGTGTCTCGTCCAACCGCACGACGGTCATCATGCGATCCAGTTTGTCGGCGGGCATGAGTTGCGCCAGCCGTTCCCAGACGATGCGTCGTCGCTCGATCGGCGTCGGCAGTGAGTCAATGCCGAGCAGGTTCACGCCACGCAGGATGAAGGGTAGCACTGTTGTGTTGAGCGCCATCCCGCCCGCATTCCCACAGGCCGCGACGCTCGCGCCATAGGCCAGTGTGCGCAGGACACCCGCCAGCGTCTCCCCGCCGACAGTGTCCACCGCCCCCGCCCAGCGCGCCGATCCCATTGGTCCACCCGGCGCGGTCAATTCGTTGCGGTCGATGATCGTCTTCGCGCCGAGGAATTGCAGGTAGTCATGCGCGTCGGCGCGACCCGTCGAGGCGGTCACGCTGTAGCCAAGCGCCGCGAGCAGCGCCACGGCCATCCCGCCGACGCCACCCGACGCGCCGGTGACCAAAACGTCGCCCTTCTGCGGCGTCAGATCATGCTCCTCCAGCGCCAGGATGCAGAGCATCGCCGTCACGCCCGCCGTGCCAAGACCCATCGCGCGCTTGAGGTCGATGTTCTGCGGCAGGCGCACGAGCCACTCGCTCCTGGCGCGCGCGAACTGCGCATAGCCGCCCCAGTGGCGCTCGCCGACGCCCCAGCCCGTCAGCACGACGCGGTCGCCCAGCGCGACCGCCGATGACGTGGTCTCTTCGACGGTTCCGGAGAAATCGATGCCGGGAACCATCGGGTACGAGCGCACGACCTTGTTTCTGCCGGTCAGCGCGAGGCCATCCTTGTAGTTGAGCGCCGAGTACGCCACGCGCACGAGTGTGTCACCCTCCGGCAACTCCTCGCGGCGTACATCCCTGATCTCGCTCGTCACCTGCTCGTCGCGTTGTTCCAGCACGAGCGCCCTGAACGTGTCATCGGCCATGTCTAGCGCCTCCTGTCATGTCTCTCTGCTGGCACAGTGTACGACAGGCGCGCAAGGTCTAGGGATTTCCGGCGAGATGGCTGACCAGCGCGCGCTCGTCCCGTCCGAACCAGGGTGGAGCGCCAGCGGCAGCGTTCTCGGCCATGCGCTCCGGTCGCGAGGTCGCGGGAATCGCCACGGAGCAGCGCGGGTCGCTCAGGGTCCACTTCAGCAACGCCTGTGGCCACGTCGTGACGCCGAATGGACGCAGCGGCGCGAGGTCCGCCGACGACGGCGCCCGGCGCAGCAGAGTCCCTTCGCCGAATGGACGCATCACCACAACGCCCAGCCCCAACTCCGCCGCCAGCGGCAGAATTTCGTGCTCGACCGCGCGCTCCAGCGGGTTGTACGGAATCTGGATCGCCGCGATACGCCCCGTGCGCATGACAGTTGCCAATTCGTCGAAGGCGGACGGGCTGTAGTGCGTTGCGCCGATGATACCGACCTGTCTCGCGTCGCGCAGACGCTCCAGCATCGTCAGCTGCTCGCGCCAGGCAACGAGATTGTGAATCTGATACAGATCAATGCGCCCGCCGAAATATGCCAGCGCCCGCTGCGCCTGCGACACTCCTTCCGCCGCCGAGGGGGTCCAGATCTTGCTGGCGACGAGCGCGTGGTCGCGGCGGCCCTCCAGCGCCAACCCCAATACGCGCTCAGCCTGGCCATACATGGGCGAGGAGTCGAAGAAGTTCGCGCCTGCGTCCAGCGCGGCGTCCACGATGGCGCGCGCATTACCTTCCGGCCCTGCGCCGCTTACGTCGAAGGTGCGCCAGGTTCCCATGCCGACGACTGGTACCCGCAGGCCGCTCTGGCCCAGTATGCGCTGCTCCATAATCCGCCGCTCCATAATCCGCCGCTCCCTCATATTCTTCATCGTCCGGGGCTATCTAGCCACGACACTTCAGGCAGTCTATACCTGATACTGTACCTGTTGGCGCATTCAAGAGTGAAAGAGAGGGCTTCGCCATCATGTGGGAGATACGGCCTGCGGTGAGCGCTGACGAGATCGAAACGGCGCGGTCGCTCTTCCGCGAATATGCAGGCGGGCTGGAGGTTGATCTCTGCTTCCAGAACTTCGATGAGGAGTTGGCGACTCTGCCCGGCGGATATGCGCCGCCCGATGGGCGATTGCTGCTGGCCTGGGAGGGCGCAGCGGCGGCAGGGTGCGTGGCGCTGCGGCGGTTCGCCGACGACATAGGCGAGATGAAGCGGCTCTACGTGCGTCCGGCATGGCGAGGAACCGGTCTGGGGCGCGCGCTGGCCGAAGCCGTGATCGCTGAGGCGCGTGCGGCGGGCTACTTGACGTTGCGGCTCGACACGCTCCCCACAATGACAACGGCGCAGCGGCTCTATCGCGCACTCGGCTTCCGCGAGATCGCCGCGTACCGCGACAACCCCGTTCACGGCGCGAGCTACATGGAACTGGCCTTGCGCTGAACGTATGGTCGAAGCTCCAAAGCAATGATGGTTGCGCTCTGTCAGGCGCGGATCGTCGCCTCGTCCAGACGCGCCAAGATCGTCTCGACGGTTTCTTCCACCGAGAGCGCCGAGGTATCCAGCCAGAGTCCGAGATGCGGCGTATTTGAGCGTAACTCGTGGTCCAGATCATTGGGTGACCACGTGGTGTAGCCCTTCTTCGCGCGCGCCTCCTCTCGCGCGGCGATGACCCCTGGAGCCGGACACAGCACGACGACATGCAATGGCTGACCCGCGCTCTGCCGCTGAAACTCCTCGACGACCTCGCTCAGAACTGGGCCGAGGATGATATCCTGATACACGACGGTGAACCCCGCCGCGCAGTAGAGTTCGCTCGCCACCACCGCCAGATGGTAGCGCAGACGTAGTTGCTCAAAGGCGCGCTCAGAGAATCCCCGCTCCATCTCGGCGCGCCCATTGACGATCATGCGACGGAAGACATCGCCGCGCAGGTGGACGCTCATTGGCAGGCGTTCCGCGAGGCGCTGCGCGACGGTGGACTTGCCGGCGGCCATCACGCCGGTGAGCAGGATGACGCCACGAACCTGCGTTTGCACCAAAACGCTCCCTGAATGCCTGCCAACGCTTCAGCGCCGCATGACGTTCCCTGTTGAGCAATCCCCTAGCTTTCGAGCGTAGCGGTCAGGCGAATCTCGACATTGCCGCGCAGCGCGTTTGAGACGGGGCAGCCCTGCTCCGCTGTCTTCGCCAGTTCCTCGAATTCCGCCTGCGTCTTGCCAGGAACGACGCCACGCACATTGAGGTCCATCGAGACGATCTTCATCTTGCCGTCCACGCGGTCCAGTGCGCAGACCGCCGTGACGTTGAGCCGCTCCGGAGGCGAACCTGCCTTGTCGAGCGTGTTCGAGAACGCCATCGCATAGCAGGAAGCGTGCGCGGCGGCGATCAACTCTTCCGGGCTGGTCTTGCCATCCGAACGTTCCGTGCGCGAGGCCCACGTCACCGGCGTGTCAGTCAGCACGCCGCTGCTGCTCAGGCTTGCCACGCCCTGTCCCTGTGTCAGATTTCCCTGCCATGTCACATCCGCGCGTCGCTCGGCGACTGCCATCGTCTCGTTCCTTTCCTCTTGCGCTTGCTTTGCGCCAGCCAGCGCCATCCTTGCTGGCATCTGGTCAGATGTCCGGCCACACCGGCCACGAGGGATTATACCGAATCTAGGGCGCTTGTCGCCGGACTCATCAGGTGAGATCAATCTCGATTCCCAGGCCAAGCTCACGTGCGCGGGTGAGGATGACATGCGCGGCGGCCACATCTTGCGCGGCGCTGCCCACCGATTTGAAGAAGGTGATCTGCTTGTCGTCCACACGGCCGGCGATCTGCCCCAGGACCACTTCGCCCAGTTCGCCGGCGACATGCCCTTCATCGATCAGCCTCTCGTCGCGCGCAAGCACGAGGTCGCCTGCCTCACTCCACGCCGCCGCCCGCTGATCCACCACGACACGCGCACGCGCCACCGTCGCGCCGGGAATCTCGCGCATATTCGCGCGATATGAGCCGATACCGTTGATGTGCGTTCCCGCGCGCAAGTCGCCGTCCTCGAAGAGCGGCGTTGCCGATCCCGTCGCGCAGCAGACCACATCAGCTTCAGCCAGCGCCTCATGAGGCGCCGCGCCTATGCGGATATCCGTCGGAATTGGCTCTCCGAACGCGTGCAGTTCCGCCGCCAGCCGCTCGGCATGCTCAGGCGTGCGATTCACCAGCCAGACGCGCTCGATTGGCCGCGCGACGCAGACCGCCCAGACCTGCGCGAGCGCCTGCCCACCAACGCCGAAGAGCGCCAGTGTCCGCGCATCCCGCCGCGCCATCAGTCGCGTCGCCACGCCGGAGGCCGCCCCCGTACGCAGCGCCGTCAGCAGTCCGCCATCCATCAGCGCCAGCGGCTGCCCATCGGCGGTATCGAAGAGCGCGACCAGCGCTGCAATAGCAGGCAGCCCTTGCGCTGGGTTGTGCGGAAAGAGGGTAAGCAGTTTGACGCCCAGCTTCTCGTCGCCGCGCAGATAGGCCGGCATGACCAGCGCGGTCGCCTCGCGCTCTGGAATGGCGATATGTGGGCGCAACGGCACATCTGCTTGCCCGCTCGAAAGCTGCGCGAATCCCGCCCCCACCGCATTCATGATCTCCGGCATTGCCGCCGCCCGGCGCACGTCTTCCCTCGTGAGGATCAGCATCTCGCGCCCCCTTCCGATCCTGCGGCTTTCCAGCGATCACTCACTCCACCAGCGGTTGTTCGTCCCTGCCATGAAGCATAGCGAGGGCGGCGGGTATGCTGGCAATGAAGATCAGCGCAAATCCAAGGATCTGCAAGAAACCCTGGTTCGTTCCATAGGCGATCGGACCCATCAATGGGGCGCTGAGAATGAAGATCAGGGCGGCCCACAGCGGGATTGCGCGCGCCCGCCACAGCGCGAACCCAAGCAGGACGTAGCCGGCAAGGTGGCCAATCACCCAGAACGCGCCAAGAGTGAGAACCATCCAGTTGGCATAGAAGTGGTTCTCAATCATCACGAAGACAGGATTTGGGGCGATCTGCGCCATCCCATCGAGCAGCGCGATCTGCCCGGCGATGGCGGCCCAGACCACGCCCGCTGCGAACCCACATACGACACCGAGCGCGGTCAGCCAGGGCGCACGTCGCACGGCCAGCGCCCCCAGGCCGATATAGCTAACGGGATACACGAATGGTATCACGAGGGTGAGGAGGAGAAACACTTGGCGCAGTTGCGAGTTCATCACGCGAAACGCCGCCACGACTGAGAGTGAGCTTCCCTGATCAGGGCAAGCGGCATCGTTGGCTCCGGTGGGACACAGCCCAAACCAGAAGACGAGCAGCAGCGGCGCCAGCAGGATACACAGCGCCAGAAAAACCCGCAGCGCACGGCGGTAGATCTCGTACGATCGCAGTTCTGCGGTCGCCGCTTGTGGAGATGTCATAAGAGCGTCCTTTCAGCTATGCGCGCTGATATCAAACGCCCGTCATACCAGGCCCTGTTCTTCCTCGCGCCAGCGCCACGGTTGCGGGTATGCTGCCCACGAACAGCGCCACGAATCCCACCATCAGGATGATGATGAGGGCGTGGTAGGGTACGAACGGGAAGAGGAACACCGGGAGCCGCCCGAAGATCAGGCAGATAGCGGCCCATGCCGGAATCACACGCGCGCGCCACAGCGCCGCGCCGATGAACACCGGCGCGAGCACCGTGCCAATGACGAACATGAGATTGTAGTAGTTCATCACGCCGTCGCCGTTGAATCGCTGCGCCATAGCGACGAGCGCAGGACCAGCGCCTGCTCGCGCGATGTCGTAGTAGAGCGAATCCTCTCCGGCGAAGACGGCGAGTGGCGTCAGGCCGAGGAACGCGAGCGCCGCGCCAATGGTGGCTAGCAGCGGCGCGCCGCGCATGGCAAGCCACGCCATAGACAGAAAAGCGATGGGCAACAGATAGGAGGCGACGACCTCAGAGATCACATGCGCCTGATCCATCAGATCGCTGCTCGTCGCGTTGGTGGAGATCGCCGTCGCCACGCCACCCTCTGACCCATAATATGGCGGGTTGGTGAGGATCGCCACGAGTGTCGCAAGCAAACCCAGGATGATGCTGACCACGAAGAACCAACGATACAACGCGCCATAGTCAAATCCTGCTTCTGATCGAGGATTGCCGATTGCCATCCGCTTCTCCTAACCAGCGCTCACCGCGTGAGCGACGTCCTGTTCTCGTGTCCATCTCAGCGCCGCATCGTGTCTTGCTCGAGTCGTGCCATCTCCTCTTCTAGCCAGCGGATTTCAGCCTCGGCGCCTGCCAGGCGAAAGCGCATCATGCGAAAGATCTGCTCGCGCTGGATATCGGGAAGCACGGAGGTAGTTGATTGGGCGGTAAACACGTGGCGCAGATGATCGCGTTGGCGTGTCAGATAGTCCCCGCACTCGGCAAACAGCGCGCGTCGCTGTTCAGGCGTGAGGTAGTTCAGATACATCAGCTTGATCGCAAACATCTCGCGGTATCCTGCGTTTCGCTTGCCTGGCTGGGTCAGCAACTCATGAAACCGCTCGCGCCCACTCGCGGTAATCGCATAGGCCTGGCGCTGGCGTCCCACAGGCTGTGCTGCGTCTTCCGTGCGAGGAGCGCCCTGAGCTTCGTCTTCCCGCGTGATGAATCCCTGCCGCTCCAGGCGATGGATGAGGGGATAGATGGCCGCCCAACTGATCTGGCGATACGGGCCAAGCATGCGCGCCAGGATGTCGCGAAGCAGGTAGCCATGGTAGACGCCGTCCATCAGCTCACCCAGGATGAACAACTCGAACGCGCCGCTGCGACCATCTTCGTTCCCGCCGCCGTCTCCTGCACTGCCAGCGTTTTTCTGGGCAGCCGCCTGTCTGGTCATTGTTACCCTGCGCTTTCCTATTCACCATTATAACAAATTGATATATCAATATGATATAGTGTGAGACGATGATCGTGCAATTATCTGGTCAGTAGCGCTCCCGACGGGTATTTAAATGCTGGTGTTTGTATGGTGTGAGGAGGGTTGAATCCACCAGAGTAGTTGATGGAGCCAGCGCGTTCCTCTGGCGAGGGGATGCGCTTGTGCACTAACCGTTACCCCAGCAGGAAGCCGGAGCCCAGCGTGTCGCGTGGATCGAGAATGAACTCGTGCCGCCCGGTGATGAACGCTTTCCCACTGATCTCTGGCGTCACCGTCGCATAGGAGCCTACCTGCCCCCGCTCCGCGATGCGTCCGGCGAAGACGCTCTGCGCCCCCAGAATGCTCTCGACCGTGATCTCCTCGCCCTCATGCAGTTCGCCGCGCGCCGCCAGCAGCGCCACATGTCCGGAGACGCCTGTTCCTGTCGGCGAGCGATCCACCTCGGCGTTGGCGAAGATGCAGACGTTGCGCGCAGTATGCGTGGGATCTTCTGGCGGCCCGCTCAGAATCGTCCCATAGAGGAAGCCCAGGTCCTCGGCGTCGGGGTGGCGGATGGTCAGCGCCGCATTCACCGCGCGTTTGATCGCCTCACCCGCCGTTACCAGCTCGCGTGTCTGCTCTGGCCGGACCTCCAGCCTCACCTGCGCGGCGTCCAGATAGGCGTAGAACGCCCCGCCATAGACGACATCAAGCTTCAGCCGCCCATATGGCGCGACATCAAGTTCCAGATCAGGCGCGTAGACGAACGATGGCACGTTGCGGAACGAGACACGCTCGACACCCCCACTGGCGTCCACATGCGCCACTGCGCGCACCAGCCCGGCGGGCGTATCCAGATTCACCGGCGTCTGCGCGCCGCTTGTAGGAAACGCGCCGGTCTCGATCAGCGCCGTCACCAGCGCGATCACGCCATGCCCGCACATCGTGCTGTAGCCCTCGTTGTGCAGGAAAAGCACGCCGAAATTCGCCTCTGCGCTGACCGGTGGCGTGAGAACGCAGCCATACATGTCGGCGTGGCCGCGTGGCTCCCACATCAGCGCGCGGCGCAGATCGTCGTAATGTTCTTTTGCGTAGCGTCGACGCTCCAATATTGTCGCGCCGGGCAACTCGGGATAGCCGCCGGTCACGATGCGCAGCGGCTCGCCAGCGGCGTGTGTATCCAGCGTCATGATGACTCGCGCGCCCTCCGGCGATGGTCGCGCGTTCCAGTTCAGCGTCGTCATACGCGCCTACGCTACGGCTTCGTGGTCGAAGGTCGCCCGGCGCGCGATCCAGCCGAGTGTCGCCAGGAACGCCAGCAGGATTCCGATGGCGGCGACACGCCCGGCGAGCACGCCTAACTGGAAGAGATCAATGTTGAATGGATCGCCAAAGAAGCCGAGGTAGATGACTGAGGTGATGACGAAGGGCAGCGTCGCCAGGAAGATCGCGCCCGTCAGTCGGTGCGAGAGCAGGCCGACGAGGAGCGGCAACACAAACACCGCCACCGAGACGACATTTGCGTAGATCCCGCCGAGGCTATAGAACTGCAGCTTGAGAATCAGGCTGAGCACCGCCAGCCCCTCCAGCAGCACGACGACGCCCAACACGACCAGGCGGATGATGTCGTTGCGTGAGATATCCTTCACCTGCATGCGATTACTCCTCGCTTTCCCCCAGAAAGCCGCATCACTGGCAGCCGGCGCTACGCCTCAAACTCCCGCCGATACGCAATGGGCGCGGCGCCCGAAGTCAGAGGCGGCGCCATCTTTGGTCCCGGATTGACGCCGGGATAACCGAGCACACCCTTCACTGCCGCTGCGATGACCTCGTAGCCTGCGCGGGTGGGATGAATATCGGGGCTTGGTTGGCAATACCACGTCAGATTGCAGATGTTCCCCGCCATGCCCGCGTCGCCGCCAAACGCCGTATAGACATCCACGATTGGCACGCCGAACTTCGCCGCGTCCGCCGCCAGATGGTCGTTCAGCTTCTTCACGAACTCTGCGGAGTTTGGGCAGACTTTGGCGAACGCGTTGTAGTAGTTAAGCATTACCAGGTCGCCGGGACGCGCCTGCGTGTTCGCCGGTCCTTGTACGCCGGGCAACGGCGGTGAGATCGCCAGCGCTGTCGTCAGGCGCTGCAGGATGCCGTTCGCCGTGTTGTTGGGATCATTCGCGGCGTCAGGACTGCTCGTATCGACGCGGGTAAGGTTGTCATCTACCTGCGCAATATGGGCGTCGGTGGCGGATGAAGCCGTGCAGGTTGTCGCGTTCCAATCGGGCAGCACGTCGTTGGCGCCGATCTCGAACGTCACTGGGCTGATCTGGCCCTTGTGCGCCAGCATAAATGCGATGACGGCGTCGAGCTGTGGCCCGGAATAGGGGATCTTGAGGAAGTCGCGTCCACGGCAGCCGCCGTTGATCATCGTGGCCGACGTCTCGCCAGCGCAGGCGTAGTTCTCCAGCGCCGTGTGGTTGCGCTCCTTTGATGTCACCTCCGCGCTGCGCAGATCCGCGAAGAGGTCGTCCGCGAAGCCGTGCGAGAAGTCGAGGGTCGGCTGGAAGCCGAACGAGAGCGAGTCGCCCACCGCGACATAGTAGTGCTGGGTGAACGCTCCCGAGACCGCCGCTGGCGTGATGATGGCGATATTCATGACCACCAGCGCGACCGTCACCGCGATGCCGAAGATCGTGTAGGCGCTGATTCTCCGGCCTGTCATACGCATCATGAGCCCCTCCAGCGGCGCGCGATGCGACGAGCGCGCCTGTCTCCGGCATTATCCCCCCTCGGTCAACCGCCCGTCTATACGCTACATTCGCAGCCTCAGTTGTGCGCCTCGCTAGATGGCTGCGCATGCTATCATGCGAACCAGCGGCGATAACACGCAGGTGGAGATGGCAATGAGATCTGGGGTCGCGCATCAGTGGTTGTCAGGCGCATTACTTGCGCTCCTTCTGCTTGGTCTTGCCGCCTGCGCGTCTACTGCTCAGCGCCCGTCATCCATCAGTTCGCCATGCGCTGGCGGTGATTGCGCCGCCGGATCAGGTGTGAGTGGCGTCCAACTCTTCGTCGAGCCAAAGGCGAAAGAGGCGCCAGTCCTGGCCGCGATTCGAGGGGCGGCCCACTCGATCTGGATCGAGCTGAGTGCGCCGCGTAACGGATAACCGTAAACCCGCCGCAGGTGGGGAGGCACAGGAGAGGAGGTGTCTCGGGACAGCCAGCTTACCTCGACTCGAAAGGGAAAGGGAACAACAGCATGCTGGCAGTCGCGACGGAGTGGCGGGAGGCGTCCCTGCCGCTTGCGACGCGGGTCCCGCGCGATAAGGTCAGAGCTACACTGCCCGAAGTCCAGTACCGTCAGGGTTCGATCCCCCTCTCCGATACGACGCATGGATGTCGGAGCCACCCACTAGCTGGGGCCTGCCTAGCTGACCCCTGTGTCTATACATCTGACGAAGCTACCTCTCCAGGGGTGGGACAGGACCAATGAGGTCACACAAGGTACGAACGGACGACCTACGTCGCGCTATCACGTGCGGTTATCACGGAACGCGGGATGGCCTAAAGGACGCGAGTCCCAGGGTCACGGAGTCCCCATAGTAGTCAGCGGATGGGAAAGCCGTCTACTTGGCGAAGGGGGACAGGTGGTTGGATACGGAGAGACTGCGAGGTATGCGCAATGCAGGACGCCGCAACAGTGCTCCGCATCATCCGGGAAAGGAGCGAACGCGGACTTCCACTCGAACACGTCTATCGGTTTCTGTACAACCCGACCCTCTACCTCTATGCCTACGGGCGCATCTCCCAGAACGCTGGGGCGATGACGCCTGGGGTGACGGGGGAGACGGTAGACGGGATGAGCCTGGCGAAAATCGAGCGCATCATCGACTTAGTCCGTCGAGAGGTGTATCGCTGGACGCCAGTGCGGCGCATCTACATTCCAAAGAAACGGGGTGGGAAGCGTCCGCTCGGCATCCCGGACTGGGGAGACAAGCTGCTGCAAGAAGTGATACGCCTCATCTTGGAGGCGCATTACGAACCCCGCTTCAGCCCACACTCCCACGGGTTCCGGCCTCACCGTGGCTGCCATACTGCCTTGCAGGAGGTAAAACGGTGGACCGGCACGAAGTGGTGGATCGAAGGAGACATCAAAGGCTGCTTCGACAACATCGACCATGAGGTCTTGCTGTCGATCCTCGCTGAGACCATCCACGACAACCGCTTCCTGCGACTGATCCGGCACATGCTCCAGGCAGGCTATATGGAGAAGTGGGTCTACAACCGCACGCAAAGTGGTACACCACAAGGCGGCGTCTGTAGCCCAATTCTGGCAAACGTCTATCTGGACAAACTGGATCGGTTTGTTGTGCAGGAACTGACACCGGCATTCACACGAGGAACCGCACGCCGGAATAACAAGGAATACGCAAGCATCACTCGCCGTATTCGGCGAGCACGAGCCAACCAGGATCGGGCAACTGTACTGCGATTGGCACAAACCCGTCGTAGCCTTCCCAGCCACGACCCCAATGACCCGGTGTTTCGTCGCCTTCGGTACGTGCGCTATGCGGATGATTGGCTGCTCGGTTTCATTGGACCGAAAGCCGAGGCTGAGAAAATCAAGCGTCAATTGGGAGCGTTTCTGCATGAGCAACTCAAACTGGAACTTTCCCAGGAAAAGACGCTGGTGACTCACGCTCGGACAGCAGCGGCACGGTTCCTCAACTAGGAGTCACTGTCCAACATCGGGATGATCTACTCACGCATAAGGGGCGGACGACCAACGGGATAGTGGCGCTGCGGCTGCCGACAGACGTGCTCAAGACTCACATAGCGAGCTACCAGGTAGGAGGGAGACCCAAGAGGAACCCATTATTAGCGCGCGAGAGTGATTACACGATCGTAGACCGCTACAGTGGGATCTTCCGCGGGATCTATAACTACTACTCCTGGGCGCAGAATGTCTGCTGGCTCACGCGACTCAAGTTTGTGATGGAGAACTCTCTTCTTCACACACTGGCCTCTAAACACCACACGACCGTTACACGCATCCTCAAGCGTCTGAAAACGCAAGTGGATACGCCGTCCGGTCCAAGGACCTGTTTGGAGGTCCAAGTCAGGCGCGAAGGCAAGCCTCCATTTATTGCTCGCTTTGGGGGATTTCCGATTGTCCGTTCAGAGGTTCCCATTACGAGAGAAACTATTCCATACAGCGGACCACGCGTTGAACGCAACGAACGCATTCAGCGCTTGCTCCATGAGGAATGCGAACTCTGCGGACGTAAGGGTCCTGTTGAAGGGCACCACATCCGCAAGCTCGCGGACCTTAAGCAGCATGGACGCAACCCTCCGCCGTGGGTGCGCTTGATGGCAATGCGGCGCCGCAAGACGCTCTACGTTTGCCACAAGTGCCATGTGGCCATGACTCATGGTCGCATGAATCTCGTTCCCTCAGTACCGGTTTGACCACTGGAGAGCCCCATGACGCGAAAGTGTCACGTGGGGTTCGGCGGGGGGCCGACGGAAAAGTCTCACCCCAATAATGGGGTGGAAACTCGCCGGCGGCCTACCCAACATCTCTTCACCAACACCGATGTCATCTATGCGCTGGAGGATGCGGCGCATCGTGGCGTCGAGACGCGCGTCCTGCTGGAGATGAACCCGTATGGCGGCGGTGATGCCAGCCCGCGTCTGCTGAGCGAGAAGCTAACCGCCGCTGGCGTTTCCGTGCGCCCGGCGAATCCCGCCCTCACCTACACCCACGCCAAATTCTTGCTCGTTGATAGCGCCACCGCCTATATCATGAAGTGCGCGTGCTAATCTCGTTCGTCAACGCGCCCAGTGGGAAGCCGAACTTCCCCATGGTGTTCTGTACGATTGGTCCCGAGACGACTATGGGCGGTCTCCCGATCTTCTCGCCACCCAGACGCCTCCTGACACCCAGCTGTGAGGCATGCTTCTCAATTGACTGACGCGAACGAGTTGGTAGCATGGCGCAGAGTGCCTCCCAGGTCAAGCGATCATACCAAGCGCGCAGGGCCGCTTCCTCCGCAGGTGTCCATTCAAGTCGCTGGCCACGTGCACGAAGCAGCTCACGGCGCGACTCCACTCCTCCCTGCCAGCGAATCCAGAGGCCCAGCACCTTCCGGCTGACATGGCCGAGCGCGCCTTCAGCCAACGCGAGAGAAAGCACAGGCGCTTGATACTGTCGTGGCCAGAGCGGGAAGGTCTGGCGGATACGCTCCGCCACCTTTGCTGCGCGTTCAGCGCGGAGCCATGCTTCCGTCGATGGCGCATCGTGCTCGCGATAGAGCGCAATGCGGTGCTCGAGCTCGCGCACTGTTTGCCGCGCCTTGCCAGCCTCGCTGAGGAAATCAGCCGCCACCTCTTCATCGTCGATCTGCAGCGCGCGACGCTTTGCCCGCTCATAGAGCGCCTGATACTCCTCCAGTTGTTGACGGAGATTCCCAAGCTCTCCTTGTTGGTGGGCGGTACGCTCATGGGCCAAACGCGCCAGTGCAGAGACATCCTGCTCATCAAGCGTGAGCTGTCCCACGAACAGATCGCACAGCGCCTCTTCCACCGGTGGCGCGGAAATGATCGGACAATCTTCCCCCTGCTCGGCAAGTTCCCGAGATTGCGAACCACACTGCAGTTCCACCTGCCCTGTCACCTTGCGCGCGGGGGCATAGCGGGTTCCATGGACTGCACAGTAAAGGCGGCCTGGCGCCAAGAAGACCACCTCATCACTGGTGGCCTGGCGAGCCTGACGAGGGCGGTAGCGCGATGTAGAGAACGACCGATCCGCTGGGCGCGGTGGCGCACCCTCAGGGCGAACTGGAAGGACAAGATCGAAGCACCACCAGAAGAGGTCAGCCTCCACTATGAGCTCATGGCATACCTTTGGCGCACCCTGCTCATCGCGCGCGAGCTCACCACGACGAACACGCCATCCCAGATACGACACATCGGTTAGAATGCGCTGTACCTGATCTGAATGCAGGATGTAGCCGCCGCGTTCTGGGTCAGCGGTGCAATGCGCATCCACCCAGCGTCTGCGCCGCTCGTCTACCTCCGAGTGAAAGTACGGGAATACGAGGCCTTCACGCCGCCAGGAGCGAGCGAGTTCCGCCAGCGATGGGTGCGCCATGCGAGCAAAGCGCTGGAAGATGTGCTCAGCCACCAGCGCTGCATGCGGCTCATAGCGCAGGTAATACATGTGGGTCGCGCTCCGCGGATCGTAATCCACGATGTAGCCCCAGGGAACTGGGCCACCTACATGGCGTCCAGAGAGCGCCGCGCGGTGACGTGCAGGAAGTAACCGCCCTTTGAGATGATACTCAATGAAATACTTACCGGCTTTGCAGGCGAAGCGGAACTGTTCCTTGTCCATGTCACGACGTAAGTTGTAAATCCGCGTGCCACAGACGACCCAGCCGCGATGCTGGGCGACTTGTTCAATGAAGGTGTTGACTTGAATCTCTGTGCGGTCGCGGAACAGGCGGTCTTCCTGACTGGCCATCACGACCCGGCTGGCACCGCTTGGGAGTAGCTCGTTCACCCAGTGGCGTAGAGCCGGACGATCTTCAATGGTGGTGTTGTAGGCGCCTTTGCCCATGTCCCAGTCGAGCACTTGAATGTTCTTGTCGTCAAACCCAAGGCGTCTCGCCTCGTGCACGAGGTCGTCTGGGTTGACCTCGGCGCTGAAGAGATTGCGCTTCCCTTGGGCAGTCGTACTTTGTCGCGTTAGGATCGTGCAGATGGTATCGAGGGGAAGGCGCTCATCCTCTGGGTTGACCGACTCAGGCCGCTGGTAGCGGTGTCGGCGCATGCTCTCTCCTTTCAGCCTGAGCCTCATAGGCGCGTAAGCCGTTTAGCAGCGCTTCGAGAAACGCCCAATACTGCTGCGTGGCATAGCCAAAGGATCGGACGGGGAAGGATACCTCCTCACTCGGCGGGGGTTCGGCAATCACAGACGTTTGTTGCTTCACCGTGACGTACTCCTCCGTAGGACATGCGTCACCCAGAAGCGCCAATATCTGCCCGCGCCATTGTAGGAGCAGGCGCAGAAGGATACAATGGAGGTGGTTGGGACCTCCATGTTGCTTTTGGGCGACATCGGCCAAACTGAGAGCTAGTCTGGTGACACAGGCTAGCTCCCTTTTTTGTTCATCGCCGGTGTTTGCTCATCGCGACGTAGCGCTGTGCGCTGATCGACGGCCCGCGAGCGGTGGACACGCCACAATCCCGAGCCTCTTAGTAGGCGGACAGATGCGTGCGGCTTCCTTATTCAGTTGTGAAGGTGCGTGATACAAGCAGCGTCCGAAGATAGCTGCAGGCTCTGGAAGACAACGATTTCGCCACTCTGACAATCGGCGTTATCGGGATATTAGCATGTCGAATTACGATTGTCAAATATCAATATATCACAATAGAGAATACCTGATATCAGAAACCTGACAATGTGGCAAACCGTATGCTACAATAGCACCAAGGGATACTCAAGAGCGGGGGGACAACATGGGCGCGCCATCAGGCTTCAAGACAATTGAAGAGATCGCAGTGGAAATGAAGGTTCCATTGAGCAGAGTGCAGACTGCGATCAATACGTTGAATATTCCTCAGCAGTCATTCCCACCCGACAGGAGGCGGCGGTATTATGCCCCTGAAGATATCGAAAAGATCAAGGAATGGCTCAAGAATAGACAGTAAAGCCATGGGGTGTCAGCGCGCAGGTATGGCCTGCGCGCTTTTCTTGTGCCCAATCCAAGCGGCGATATTTGATGATACAGCGGTTTGTTCCAGCTGCGCATAGAGAACCTCTCTGTGGTGGTACTTCCTCAGGGGACAACCACGCCACAACTCATGTCTCGATGTGACACACTACAGGGTACCCTTACCATGGTCTATTCGTGTCTAGCGAGTCTATGCTCACGGCGGTTCCTCTCTCCTCCCTCTGCTGTGGAAGGCGAATTTTCCAGCGCGTGTCCACTAGGGCAAGGTGATGCCGATGGACAAATCGGACTTCAACGGTACAAGCGACAAAGACGCCACACGCAATAAGACCCGTGAGGAACCACTCGCAGGGAGACGCGCGCCAGAAGTTGGGGCGGTCCATGTTAGCGACCGTAGACAGGCGCAAGCCGCCCTTCGTCGGGTCACTGAGCGCTTCCGCCTCGCCGAGCGCGCC
Source organism: Ktedonobacterales bacterium (assembly GCA_036265775.1). Taxonomy (GTDB): domain Bacteria; phylum Chloroflexota; class Ktedonobacteria; order Ktedonobacterales; family JADMIN01; genus DASWAC01. The sequence goes on from DATAOM010000503.1 coordinate 17,664, forward strand.
GCCAACGGCTTTGTCTACGAGTGGAACCCGCACGACGGCATCATCTATCGCAGCGAGGGCTTCGAGCGGTTGCTCGGGTATCGTCCCGACGAGATTGCGCCGACCTGGGCGGCCTGGGCGCAGCTCATCTACCCCGGCGACTGGCAGGTCACCACGGATGCGGAGGAGCAGGCGTATCTCAACGCCCTGCCAGGTGAGACGCTTGAGAATGAGTACCGCATGCGTCATCGCGACGGCCACTACCTCACCGTCGCCGAACATACGCTGATTGAGCGTGACGCGAACGGGAATGTGACACGCCTGATCGGGCAGATTCACGACATCACCGAGCGCAAACGCGCCGAGGAAGCTCTGCGCGACTCGCAACGGCAGGTGACGGAGATTCTGGAGAGTATCGCCGACGCCTTCTACGCGGTGGACAAGGATTGGCGGCTCACCTATCTCAATCGGCAGGCCGAAACGCTGTGGCGCCGACCACGCGAGGAGTTGCTGGGGACCGTGCTGTGGGACATGTTCCCCAACTATGAGGACACGGTTGGCTACGCGATGCATGTGCGCGCCATGGGGACGGGGAAGATGGTCCAGTGGGAAACGTACTCGCCCCATCTCCAGATGTGGGTAGAGGTGCGCGCCTATCCCAGCCCCAACGGCCTTTCGGTCTACTTCCAAGACATTTCTGAGCGCAAGCGGGCCGAAGAAGCGCTGCGCGGATCCGAAGAACGCCTGCGCCTGCTCATTGAAAGCGCCGAGGATTACTCGATCTTCACGCTGGATGCGACCGGCGTGATCAACAGTTGGAACGAGGGCGCGCGCCGCATGTTCGGCTGGAGCGCGCAGGAGATCATCGGGCAGCATGGCGAAATCCTGTTCACGCCGGAAGACCGCGCCGCAGACGCGCCAGCGCGGGAGCTGGCGACCGCATTGAAAAATGGCCGCGCGCCCGATGAGCGGTTTCACCTGCGCAAAGATGGCTCGCGGTTCTACGTCTCGGGTGTGATGTCGCCAATTCACGACGGTGAGTTGCGCGGCTTCGTCAAGATCGCCCGCGATCTGACCGAACGCAAGCGCGCCGAGGAGTCGCTGCAGCGGGCGCATGATGAACTGGAGCAGCAGGTCGCCGACCGGACCCGCGAGCTCACCAGCGCCAATCAGCGCTTGCGGCGGCTCTCTCAACACATCCTGGACGCGCAGGAGGCAGAACGCCGCCTCATTGCACATGAGTTGCACGATGAGATCGGCCAGCAACTCACCGGCGCCAAGATGCTGCTGGACGGCCTCGATGCGCAGGGGCAAGAAGCGCATCAGCATCCATCCGCTGATCAGACCCAGCGAGAGGAGCAGGAGCAGGCGGCGCTTGAGCGCTTGCACGACGTGCGTGCGCTTGTGGCGGAGACGTTGGAGGACGTGCGGTCGCTCTCGCTGGAGTTGCGTCCCGCGGTGCTCGACAGCCTGGGACTGGTCGCCGCGCTGCAGTGGCTGTTTGAGCGGTACACCAGGCAAACCGGCGTGCAGGTGAAGTTTGCCGTAGAGGGAATTGAGCACCGCCTGCCGAGACGCCTGGAGGCAGGCGTCTACCGAATCGTCCAGGAAGCGGTCACCAATGTGGCGCGGCATGCGGGCGTCGCGGAGGTCACGGTGCAGCTCTATCTGACCGAGGAGACGCTCTCGGTCTTCATTGTCGATACGGGGTCGGGCTTCGATGTGGAGCAAGCGCTGGCCACTGGCGGATCAATGGGACTGACCGGGATCCGCGAGCGCGTGGCGCTCCTGAGTGGAACGCTGACGATCGACTCACTCCCAGGCGAGGGCACCACGATTCAGTCCGAGTTCCCTCTCATGGAGGCCATTGAGCGGGAGGCTGCGCAGGCGGGTGAGGCGGAGCGTGATCAGGCGGGTGAGTTGACAAGCGAAAGCCATGCGGCGCGCGACCGAGCGCGGGATGAGGCCCGAGACAGTGAGCGTGATCGGTGGCGTGATGCGGCCCGAGACGCGAAACGAGATACGACACGCGACGCGCTGCGCGATGTGACGCGTGACCACGCCCGCGATGCGCGGAGAGGGGTGTTTCATGAGCAGCAGCGCAAGGAGAGTGAGCCGTGACGAGTGTTGTGCTGGTAGATGACCACCCGATCGTGCGCGAAGGGATTCGTCGTCTGTTGGCGACACAATCGGACTTCACGCTGGTGGGCGAGACGGATCAGGGGCTGATGGCGCTGGAGTTGGTCGAGCAGTTGCGCCCGGATCTGGCGATCGTGGATCTGCTGTTGCCCGATCTCAATGGCATTGAAGTGACCCGGCGGATGCTACGAGTATCCCGACACACGCGCATCGTGGCGCTGTCCATGTACTCGGATGAGCTGCATGTCCTCGAGGCGTTGCGCGCCGGCGCGCTGGCCTACATCGTGAAAGGCGCCAGCCCCGAGATGATGCTCACGGCTCTGCGCGAAGCGCTCGCAGGTCGACGCTATCTGACGCCGCCCCTCACCGACGATCTCATCGAGAGCTATGCCTCAGATCGCCCGCCAGCGCCACCAAAAGCCGACCGCTATGAGCTACTGACCAACCGCGAGCGCGAGGTGTTGGAATGGCTGGCGCGCGGCCTGACGTACGCCGAGATCGCCGAGAAGCTGACGATTAGTCCACGCACCGCCGAGACGCATCGCACCAACCTCATGCGCAAGCTCCAGCTCAAGACACCAGCCGACATCACGCTCTATGCCATTCAGCGCGGTTTGATCGATCCTGAGCGGGAATGAACGACAGACAGGTTGACCGCTGATCCAGCGCGTTACATCAGCCGCAGGGCCGTCACCTTACAGATGAGAATAGTAGGAACAAAATTGTAGTTCTACGGGAGTTCCCCGATTCCATCCCCCGCGGCATACAGCTACGCTAACATCGGGAGAGATCTGCAAGCCAAGCAAACGATTGGCGTGCTCCTGGGGAGAGACCTGGACCGTTATTCCACCTTCACCATGGTCTCCACTGCCCACCACTTCTTTCATGAGGAACACCTGGACCTCACCGAGATAGAAAACATGGATACCACATGGACACCATGCTCACCGAGCGGATTCAGCGGTTGATCGCGGACCTCCTTCAAGCGGAAACGCGGGCGACACAACTGCTCCACCTGGCGCGAGAGCGCCGCCTGTCCTTCGGCTTGCCCTACACCTACATCGATGAGGACATCGCCCAACTCGTCGGGCGCCTGCGCTATATGCAGCTCGTTGCACAGCGCCACGACCCACCAGACGAGACTCCTGTCCAGCGGTAAGCGTCACTGGGCGTTGCAGGAGGCCTAACCACAGCGACGCTGAGCGCTCAGCGTCAGCTCATAGAGTTCCAAGCGCCTGAGGCGCTCGATGCTGGCGCCTCAATGACGCTATGCGGCGAGACTAGCAGGCGCTGGCGCCTTGTAGACCCTGGCGAAATGATCACTGAGCGCCTGCAACACGCCACCTCTGCACTCGGCCTCCTGCTCCAACTCGTCCAAGTGCTGCGTGAGCAGATCCCCAACGGAATACGCTGGCTTGAACTCCAGGGGAAGCACGCCTTTGGCTGAGAAGATCCCTAGCAGCATCTGGACTCGATGTTCGAGTTGCTCCGCGCGTGAGAACCGTTCCCCCATGCCACGCTCGACCCAGCGCGGTACGAAGCCCTGACGCTCCTGAAAGTACTGACACTTGGTGGTGATGCGCGCCACTTCCTTCTCGACCACCTTCTCCATCCAGCGCTGCAACATCATGAGCGCGGCGCTGGTCGGTGAGGCATCTTCCACCTCCAGCGACTGCACTACACCGAGCGCGAGGCGGCGGAGGATGCGATTCTTCCCGCTGTAGCGTGATCCCCGCACCAAGCGGCGCTGGGCCTCGTCGAGTGGCTGGGTCTGAACAACAGCAGCAAATTGCTCACGCAGCGCCAGCCAGGTGGGATG
>DATAOM010000504.1:0-5359 GCA_036265775.1 Ktedonobacterales bacterium
TCACACTCTGCGGCGTTGGCGCCTCCTTCGCTGCAAGAGCGCTCGCCCATGCGAGCGCGCGCTCTTCTTCACCGGCTTCGAGTCGCTCGCGGTCGTGCCGTCGCTGCTCGCCTGGTGGTGGCGTTTCCCGCTCGACAAAGAAGCTTTCTGGCGCGACGAGCAGCACAGCGCCAGCGCGGGCCACACGCGTGGCGATCCAGTCCGCTGCTGACCCGCTCAGGAGACGCGTCATGCGGTAGCGGGTATCGAAGACCGCCACGTGGGCATGCTTGAGCGCTGCACCTGGCACCCCCTGCAGTAGTGCGCGCATGGTGGGACTGACGGTCTGGTGCTGCGTTGGCGCGCCAATGATCAGGAGATCCCAGTCACCCAGCTCCAGCGCTGCCTTGGCTGCCCCGTCCGCGGCCCACACCGGCGTGTCTGCGCCTAGTTGTCGCGCGATCACCTCGGCGAGACGCTCGGTATTGCCAAACTGTGAATCGTAGATCACCAGTGTCTTCATCGCCCCCCTCCCACCTAGACCATCGCAGAGCCTAGATCATCCGCCTTCTGCGCCTGCCACTGCGCCACGAGGTCGCGCCGCATATTTTCGAGTGAGGATCCAACATGTGTGAACGGACGTAGCCAGGATACCCAGCTGCGCACTGGAGAGAGGGGGCGGAACTGCGTGCGGCCTGGTGTGTTCTCGACCGAACCAGGACACACATCACGCTCCTCGTCGCCAATGCGCACACGCAGCCAGGCATGGCCAGATACCCCGCCTGGCCACCTGACGCCATCCACCATCTTCGACGGAAACGCACAGCGCAGGGCAAACACTGGCCGCGTCGTAATCCCAAGCGCGTCGTAGATGGCTTTGAGCGCTAGCGCTTGCTGTTCGCAATACCCCTTGCCGCGTTTGAAGGCCCGTGCGGGCGTGTCCCAGGTGTTGAGGCGTGAGTACGTGAACTTGTGCGCGACCAACTGTTGGGCGTAGGCGACTAGTTCCCATTCGCTGAGGCCACTGCGCCGACAGGCAGCGATTGCGTCCGGGATGGTGGCGATCCCGTCGATGGCTAAATGCCTCGGCGTGGGCAGGCGACGATACATGCGTGCTGTGAGCAGCGCGAGCGCGCCAAGCGCGCCTCCGACGCTGATGGTGGCGCTCCAGGCAAGCAGCCTAAGCATCGTCGACCTCCTCTTTTTGGTTCTGCGCCCTGGCGCGCCCGTATGCGCTGGCGCCGACGTGTCCTTGTGCAGCCCATCCTTCACGCACTTCTCTGGCTAAGAGCGCGCAAGGCAGTGTCAGCGCAAGGAGTACGGGGACGCCTCTCAAGTCCTTCTCAGTTGCGCATTCCTTCCCACAGCGCCCGTTCTCGCAACAGCGGATCGTTCACCACCTCAAGGGTTGTGTCGAAGCGCATGGTCGACCTGCGGCTGAGATCGTATCGCGGCCAGCCAGGATCGCCAGTGGTTGCGAAGGCCACCCAGGCGGCGTGCATGGCGCTGGCAAGTTGCTGCGGCGGGTCAGGTCCCAGCAGTGGCTCCGTCTCGCAGCCAAGCGTGTCGAAGACGAAGGTGATCTCCAGCGAGTGACACGCGCCGAGGAGGCCGCCGAACTGCGGCGAGCGCCAGGCGAACTCGTACATCCAGGTGGCCGAACTGTTCTTCGCGTGCGCGTCCGCCAGACGGATGGCGGGGATGCGCCAGTACCAGTCGGTCTGGATCGCCGCCAACAGGTCGCCAGGACTCGCGCTCGGATGCGCCGTGCGATATGCTGCAAGCGTCTCTTCAACGGGAAGCCCATAAGCAGCCACCACTGCGGCGAGAGATTCGTCGGTGATCTGATCAAGCGCGCCAGTGGACGCCAGGAACAAGCGGTGCTCGTCGGTGTTTGTTCCGATCAACAGGTCGATGCCCGCGCCAGCTCCGGTGGTGATGCGGTCGAGTGGCGGCGCGGGGATGGTATCACGGTCAATCACCGGCTGCCATGGCAGCAGCGCCGTCACCACCTCGGCCCCCCAGCGCTCAGGATTGGGGTTCGACACGAGATCGGCCTTCAACTCTGCCTGCGCCATCATCAGGCGATCAGTAGGAACAGCCGCGAACGCCTCATGGGTTGGCTCAATGCCGGTCTTCTCAGCGAGGATGGCCCGGACGCGCACCGCCGTCGCAACGGACATGGAGTGGCTCGCCGCTCCGCTCTGAGCGATTGCCCGGTGGAACAGTCCCTCAGCGCGCGGCATTGCCAGCAGCATGCCAACACTCATCGCGCCAGCCGACTCACCAAAGATCGTGACGTTGTCAGGGTCGCCACCAAAGGCAGCGATGTTCTCGCGAACCCATTCGAGCGCGGCAATCTGGTCGAGCAAGCCGCGATTGGCGTTTCCCTCCCCCAGATACAGGAATCCCTCGGCGCCGACGCGGTAATTGATGGTGACGCAGACAACGCCATCGCGGGCGAAGCGACTGCCATCGTACCAGGCTGTCGCCGCCGTCCCGTACTCGAACATGCCGCCGGGAATCCAGACCATCACCGGTTGCCTCGCGCCCAGATCGGCGGACCAGATATTGAGGTTCAGGCAGTCGTCGCCAGGGATCGTCTGCTCTGGAAGCATCGCGGTGATCTGCGGTGGTATTGGCGGCTTTGGTGGCGTCGGGCCAAAGGCGAAGGCGTCGCGCACTCCGCTCCACGGCGCGACGGGCTGCGGCGGAAGAAGCCGGTTAGCTCCAACTGGCGGCGCCGCATATGGAATGCCCTTGAAGACGCTCACGCCGTTGGCGACGGCGCCGCGCATCGCTCCAGCGCGAGTCTTGACGACAGGATTGGCGACAACAGTGTTCATCTGGATTCCTCCTCAAGCGTGAGGCTCATCTCGGAGTCACGTGATAGGGCATCGCCGTTTGAGAGATATGGGTCGTCTCCAATTGTGGCGCCTGCTCGACCGCTAAACCGTCGAGGCCATAGCCACTCTCGATCAACTCTTTCAGTCGCCGGGTGAAGCGCGCCGCGGGGGCACCATCCACCACTTCGTGATCCACGCTGATTGTCAGGCTGAGATATTCGCGGTTGGTGATGCGTCCATCCACGAGTGTCGGCTTCTCGCCGATGCCCCCGACCGTCACCATGAGCGGCGTCGCCGCCGCCAGCGGGATGCCCCAGCCCGCTCCGCGCCCGAACATACCGACGGACGTCACTCCCACCGTCCCCATGTTCTCTTTCCACACCTGTGGACGCCGTCTCGCGATCCTGGTGTAGACCCAGATGAAGGGCCTGTAGAGGGGAACCGGCAAGAGGCGTAGGCGCGTCAGGGCGTCGCGCGTATCCGCCGATTGCGCCGCGCGAATCTCGTCGTGCATCTCGCGGAAGGTCTTGCGATTCGCCGCGCGGAGGATGTAGGGCACGACATATTTTCGCCCGACCACCTCGCGTTCGATGCGGATACAGATATCCACGTCGTCGAACAGAATGAGGCGATTGCCAGCTACACGGAACGCTTGCACATGCTTATGCTCGTCGACGGCCTTGCCCAGACAGGCGCAGAGAAACGCCGTGAACGAGAGCGATTCGCCCGTTCGCGCCTTGTATGCGCGCAGGGCTGCGCGCGCCTCGGTCACGTCCACTTCGAGCAGGCCGTGGATCATGGGCTTGTGCCGGACGGATTGATAGGCCGCCGACGCAAAGCGCATATACCTCGGATACGGGATCATCCGATAGCCAGCGCGCTGCCGTTTCATACTCATTTCCCGCCCTTCGGTGAGGCGCAGCCCATAGTGCGCGGCGTGTAGCCGCGCTGAGCATGTGGTGAACCGGATTGCACTGATGCTAGCGTGCCGCTGTGGCTGCCTGCGTGGAATGCGCCGCCTCGGCGAGCGAGGCTGCCCATTGCGTGGCGCGTTCCAACTCGCCAGGTTCTAGTTTCGGCGCCTCGCCCTTTTCGGCGTTCTTGACGAAGAAACTCTCCGCAGGCGCGATCATCCGCGCGCCAGCCTGCTGGGACTTGGTCCAGGCGCCAACTCCCGCCGAGCCAGCAAGCCAGCGTGGCCAGCGCAGCCGCGTGTCGAAGGTGGCTGCCATGACGCCTGCGAGCGCGTCTGGCGCCATGTGGTCGAAGACCCCAGCAAGGGCTTTCGTCATGCCGTGCGCTTCAGTGGGGCCGCCTATCACGACAAGCTCGCTTCCCTCTGGGAACCGTGTGAGGGCATCTTCCGCCGCAGAGAGCTGCGTGGTTCCGAATGGTCGCAGTCCTTCCGCGATGGCCTCCGCAATCTTCCTGGTGTTGCCATAGCGCGACAAATAGATCACAACGCTGTTCATAATACAGTGACCTCCTCATCATGCGAGGGCGCACAGCCTCGAGCTTCCTCAATCCCTCTCTCGACGCTACCGCGCTCTCCTCACAGGCGCGTCTCTGCTCCATGTTCGCGCCGCACATCTGTGTCACGTTCACTCTGGGCGCGCAAAGTGTGGCCCGTCAGCCCGAGCGTCTCCGATGACGTCACGTCGTACGTGCGGCAGACAAAGGAGAGCCTCGTGAGCGGTCTGTGAGGCGCAGACGCCGGATTTTGATTATTTCGTGGCGCACATCGCCTACAGTCCTCACCAGCGAATGTCGGGAACGTCCGTCCGCTCAAGAGGATGGCACTGAGTCTGGCGTCGCCAGTCGCGCCTCCCTGGGATGATGCCCAGCGTTTTACAAGGAGAATAAACATGTTCAAGCGCATATTGGTTCCACTCGACGGCTCACCTCGCGCCATGGAGGCGCTGGAGTTCGCACAGGCGCTCGCGCGGGCGTCACAGGCTAGCCTGACCTTACTCCATATCGAACCATGGGGAGAGTCGGTCGAATCCCTTCGCCGCGACCATGTCGATCTGGACACACTGGTCGAGCGGTTGCGCGCTGATGGCCTGGACGCGCACGCCATCATGCGCTTCGACGATCCTGAGGATGGCATCGCCCTCACGGCCAAGCTGGAGAACATCGATCTCGTCGTGCTGGCGCCGCATCTTCGTGAGGGCATGGATGCGCTCCTGCATCCAAGCGTCACCGCGCGCATGCTCACGCGCTCGCCAGCGCCGCTGCTCATCTTCCCCGACGCCATGCCCTATATCGGCGCGATATCGTTGCTGGCCAGCCCCGCGTCATGCATTCTCGTTCCCCTCGATGGCGGAGAGCGTGCAGAAGCGGCGCTCCCGCTGGCAATGGAACTGGCGCGCTTCTATGATCGTGAGCTGCTTCTCGTACGCGCCTCGGCGCCACGCAGCTACCCAACTGTGCCAGAACTCTACATACCGACTGGCGGCAGCGCTTCGGCGTATCGCCAGCAGGCGGAAAGCTACCTTGAGGATGTCGCCGCTCGTGTCAGGTACGCCGGTCTG
>DATAOM010000505.1:0-1706 GCA_036265775.1 Ktedonobacterales bacterium
GAAAGCGGCAACCGTCGGGACTTCGGGCTAAAGCCCAGAAAGCGCCTAACCGCTCGCCTTAAAAGGCGGCGGCTTGCGGCGGGCTAAAGCCCTATTCTGTCAGTCTCCCCAGTGCTCTCCTGTACCGCCTGGCGTAAGACACGATCAGGGCAGAGGCCAGGAAACGCGCGTTCGTAGCAGACCATACAGTAGTCGCCCTCGCGCGCGTCACCCTCAACCCCACGCCCGAAGAAGGTGATGGTGTGTGGGTCGCAGGCTAAATGCCCGCAGGGTCGCAGCTTCGCTTCATCGCGGTGCGGCAGTTTGTGCGCGAAATGGTCGATGTAGCAATCGGGGTTGCGCTCCTGCGTGGGCGCGATTGGGTCATGCACGAAGATCGCCTTTCTTACGACGGACAGATGAGCAGGAAGGGACATGCGGCGCAAGCGCGCGGATCGGGACGCGCTGGATAGTCTTCCCGGTGGATACCGTCGAGTACTAACTGGAGGTCGCGACGCAGGGTTGTGCGCCTGCGCTCCGAGAGTGTCACTGGCGTTATCTCGCCACTGGCGACATGGCGTTGGACCACCTGCGCAGGCGCTTTCCCATTCGCGCGCTGCTCGGCGGCGAGCGTGTATAGATACTCGCGCAATCCCCCACGATCATCAGCGGCGCCGAGCTTGCGGCGCACATAACGCAGCTCCACCGCATCTGGCTGGCGTGGACCGCCTGCCGTCTGGCGCGCTGGATGCTCCACCTGGTCAATGGTCAACTGGATGACGTCGTCGTCGACCCGAATCTGGACCTCACGATCGTGCTCGGCCACACGCGACGCGGTCCGATCCGGCTCCTCCTCAGAAGCGGTGAGCGCCTGCCATTCGCGTTCCACCACGATCCGCCCATAACGCCGGTAGAGCGGCGCATAGGGGTCGTCCTCGCGCCTGCCGCTCTGCGCTTCCTCATACGACGACTCGAATAGCGCCAGCGCCGCTTCGAGCGCAAGGTCGGCGCCATCCTCTCCTGCGCGCTCGCGCACAGCGTCCAGCGAACGCTTGAGAGCGGTTTGCAGCGCCGTCATGCTCGCGCCGTGCGGCTGAAGATGATCCACATAGCGATAGGCGTACTGGCGCGGACAACGCTGATACGTCTCCAGCGCGAACGCGGTGAGTGGCTCTCGCTCACCAGCGCTCCTAGCGCCAACCGAACGCCGCACAGGAGCCTGTGACTGTTTTGAAAGTGGCCGATCCCACAGGTCATGCGAGAGTCGTTTGCCGAGCCTCGCCTCAATTGGAGCCAGGAAGCGAGAGGGACGATAGCTGACGGCGCCATAGCGTTCGGCGACGCTCAAGACTAGTTCATCGCGTGCGCGTGTCAGCGCCACATAGAAGAGGCAGGCTTCCTCGATGAGACGCGGATCGTCATCCATGGCGGCTGCGCCTTCAATCATTCCGGGTGGCGGCGGCGTGAAGTCGTGCCTAGACTGTACTGGAAAACGGCGCTCCGCCAATCCAGGAAGCAAGACGACTGGGAACTCAAGCCCTTTGCTGGCATGGACGGTCAGCACCCAGACGCCTTCATCGGCGCTCGCTACCATCTCCTCCGCGCCAGTGGCGTCCTGGCGCAACTCCGTGAGCACACGTAGATAGTCCAGGAACTCTGCCCAGTGCGCATCTCCTGGACGTGGAGGCGTCGTATTTTCTCGCGTGGCGCCACGTTGATCTTCAAAG
>DATAOM010000506.1:0-8076 GCA_036265775.1 Ktedonobacterales bacterium
GAGGGGCCGCCCAGCGGCGGATTGGCGAAGATGATGAGCGTGTGGGTGTCGGCCCAGGCGAAGAGACGCGGCGCGGTATCCGAGTTGGCGATGTGTATGGGACTCGCCAGCATGACGCGTGTCACGGCGTGCGTCGCGGTATCGACGATATAGGGGTTGTACTCTTCCATGAACGGCACATCCTGCTGGACGGCGACCGCGAGATGCGCGGCGTCGGGCGCGATGGCGGTGAAGCTGAGAAATGGCTGGTTGCCCACGGCTCCCTCGTCGGGGATGCCGAGCGGATACACGAAGTTGCTGATGGTTCCTAGCGGGGCGGTCGGCGCTCCTGGAGGCGCGGGGATCGCTCCGGCGAGGTTGGGTCCGGAGGCGTAGGTGAGCGCGGTGGTGGTGGCGTGTGTCGAACATGGCTTTGGCGTCGGGGTCGCCTTGCCATCTGTTGTAGTTGAACCACCTGTTCCGCTACCCACGGCGCAGGCCCCGAACGCGACCAGGCAGGCGAACAGGCCAATGGCGACGCGCAACTTAGCGCCGCCGCGATGAGACATCTCGTTGAAAACACGACCGAACATGACTTCGCGCCTCAATCCTTCCATCCAGGCGCGTCGGGAAGAATGAACGCGCCTCTGACATGAGCGCAACGTATCAACGCTCTTTGCTCCTTTGAGTGTAAATCTGGTCGCAAGAGCGCCGCTGTGAGCGATCTCACACCCCGCGCGCGTCGTAGCTCACACTGCCATGTGATCTGCGCGCGATGCGCTATGTTATCGGCTGTCTGGATGAGGTATGCTAGTTGCAGACAGCCTGGTGATCTGGCTGACAATGTGGCGCAGGATGGTGTGAGGGAGGAAGCGGGCGTATGAGCAAGAAACAAGCGACAGGTTCATCACCGAAGAGCGTGCAGCGAATCGAGACACGCGAGAAGGCTCCGGTCAAGGCCAGTGACAAAGCTCATGTGGCCACGGCCAGTGAGCAGGCGGCAGCGATTGGGACGGCGACGATGACCGAGGGGCTGGCCGATCTTACCGCGGCGGCGGAACTGGGCGACCTCAGCCGCGTTGCAACCGCCATCGGCGCGGTGGACGCGACGCGCGGCGCGGACCTGCAAGAATCGGCGGCGGAGATGAGCGCTCTTGGTGACATCGCCGCATCGCAGGGGAAACTCGATCTGGCGCAGGGTGTCGAGATGCTGCGCGCTTCTGACGATATTGCGGCGCTGGGACGCGCGACCCGCTCCCTCAGCGAAGATCAACTGGCGCGTGGACTCAAACTAGCGGGGATTGCCGGGCAACTCGACGCGGTTGGCGCGGCGGTGCGGGCGCTGGGGATGCCGCAGATTGCGCGCTTCATGCGCGAGACGAGCCATGAACTGCGTGGGGTCGCCGTGACCGATCTGCTGCAATCCCAGGGAACAAAGGCGCTCGCCGCCGATCTCCGCAGCGCCAGCGCGCAGGTCGCCGGATTTGGCGCCGGTGAGGTTGAGGACGCCGAGGCGGCGCTCGCCATCGCCGACGAGTTGCAATTTGAGGGCAAGGTGCGCTCGGTGGCGGGAGTGGCGCGCATGGAAGAAGGCCTGGCCCAGCTCGAGGTTGCCGACACGCTTCACACGGCGAGCCGCGAGGCGGCAGGCGAAGGGCTCGGGCGCATGGTTGAGGGCGCTAGCCAGGTTGGCGTCTCGGTCGCGCTCAAGAACCAGTAGCCAGGCGAGCGAAACAACCAGGTAAGCTTCATCGCCGCCTCGGCGACCCGATCTCGAGGCGGCGATTGGTCGCGCTAGCTGCTTGTCGCCTGGCGCGAGCACATCGGCTCAAGCTGACCCATCAATGGTGGGTTGCAAATCGAGTGAGGATGCGGTATAGTTGCGGCAGCGGCAAGGAAGTCGCGTATGGAACGCGACGTTGCCCCCCGCGGCGTGACGAACGCGCCGCCTCTGTGCAAAGGAGTGTCGCGGCTATGGTGTTGGCTGTCGCTTTACCGGGATTCCACGAGGGAATCCTCAAGACCATCTTCATCGACACGGCGATTACGTTCACCATCTTAGGGCAGCCTGCAGGCGGGTTCCATCTCACGCTACTCGATCTGGTGATCATAGGGTTGCTGGCCTTCGCCGTGACGGCCATCACCGAGTGGCTCACCGGCCAAAAGCTCGGCAAGTTGTTTACCGGGATGGTAGTGACCATCATCGGGTCCATTTTGGTGCTGATGTTCGTGCATCTGCCAGCGCCGCTCGACTTCGCTATCGAAGATGTCGCGGTAGTCGCCGCGCTGCTGGGAGCGATCATCGTGGGCGTCTTCTATGTGCTGCTCCGTGCCCGGACGTCGAAAGGCGGCAAGGCGGCGCCAGCGCACGCATAAGGTCTTCCAGAAGCAGAGCGGAAAGCGATTTCACGCCACCAGCGGCAAATTTTTGAGGGCATGGGCGAGAGTACCTCACCATGCCCTCGCTTGTGTGCTGCCTCTTGCCTGTCATGCGGCGCGCTGCATGCCTGACAGATGTGAGAAGTAGCGGTCATTTCCCCAGGATATGGCGCAGTCTCAGCGAAACGGGGTAGAGTGGAGGCGCCGACTTCCAACGGCGTAGAGGATGAACTTCGCCGCTGCGCATCTGCCGCCTAGCGTGCGTTGGAGACGCACATGACCGCCCTCAACCGTTCCGACAAACAAGCGACTCACTTGCAGGCGCCATCGCCACCCATCCATCTGCGCCCGCGTGTCACCGACTGGAGCCTGGCGGTTGGCGTAGGCGTGGGGGCGGCAACTGGCCTCGTGAGCCTCATCAACGGGCGTCCTGAGCAATGGATCGTCTTTACGCTGCATGGTGTCGTGGGCTTGTGGCTGGTCTTCCTGCTCTGGGACAAGGTCCGGCGTGTCTGGCCCCGCCTTGTACACCTGCGTCGCTGGGATCGTCGCACGGTGTTGGGCGCGCTGGCTCTGCTTGCAGTGGGAATGACACTGGCATCTGGCGTCTGGTGGGTCGCGGGCGGCGATCTGAGCTTCCTGAGTTTCAATCTGCTCAACTGGCACATTATCCTTGGCGGCGCGCTTGCCACTATCGTTGGACTCCACCTGCTGGCGCGGGCCAAGCCATTGCGCACGCGTGATTTGCGTGGACGTCGCCAGGCGCTCCGCTTTGCCACGTTTGCGCTCGGCGCTGTGGCGCTCTGGCCTGCACAGCAGACGGCGCAACGCTTTCTGGCGCTTCCCGGCGCGGCGCGACGATTTACTGGCTCGCGGGAGGCAGACAGCTTCCAGGGCAATGCGTTTCCCACGTCGAGCTGGGTGGCGGATGCGCCCAGACCCATCGATCGCGCTTCGTGGCGGCTGCATCTAGGTGGCGCGGTGGCGAAGCCCCTCACACTGACCTATGATGACCTGCTCACCCTCGCGCCAGGTGAGATACCCTCTGACGCAGGCGATCAAGCTGAGCGACTCGATGCGCTAGTGGCGCTGCTCGACTGTACGGGCGGCTTCTATAGCTCACAGCGCTGGCGCGGTGTGTGCATAGATCGCTTGCTCGACCTTGCGGAGCCGCATGCAGACGCGCGCTATGTCAGCTTCATTTCCGTGACGAGCTATCGCTGGAGCTTGCCGCTTGCTGAGGCGCGACAGGCGCTCCTGGCGACGCATGTGGGCGACGACGCGCTCTCGCACGACCACGGAGCGCCACTGCGGCTCGTCGCGCCGGGACGGCGGGGCTTCGAGTGGGTGAAATGGATCACGGGTGTTGAACTGCGAACGGAGCCGGACCTAGGGGAACTCATAGCGATCCACACCAGCGGCTTTACTCCAGAAGGCAGGGGCGAGCGCTGAATGCGCCTGGGTGGCAAATATCGCCAGATAAACGCACATCCTATGCTGAATTGGCGAACGGCAGGCGTTGAGCGTCCTCCCTTTTGTTCATCACCCCTTCGCCGATCCGGTAGCAATAGCAGATTTCTGGCGCTATTCGTCTTGGTCATTCGCTCAGAGGCAGCCGCGCCAAGCCAATCCGCTCGATCTGCCTGCCCTACGGACACGAACATCGCAGAGTTAAGAATATCAATGATGCTATTGACTTTATTGATTCACTATGTTACAAAATGAACAACAGTAGTCCGGTGGCGAGGACACTCAGCTTTGAGCGTGGCGCGAGGCCGCCTGTTCTCAGGACAACGCCACCGGCGACGGTATTTGATCAGGGTTTTTACCAGGGATTTGACCAGGAAAGCGAGGCAGCAGTTGCAACGTGTAGAATCACTCGAACCACTCCGCCGCTGGCTTCCTGCGGTCGCGGGCATGCTCGGTGTGGCTTATGGCGTCATCAGCCTCCGTGGGATGTATCGGCCCAATGCGCGCGGTATGGCGCTCACGATGCCGGGCCGGCCCCGCGTGTTCCCTGTTGTTGCGCTCAACGCGGGCAGTCTTGCGCTCATCCTCGTTGGGAGCCGGCTGCATGGGCACTGGTTCATCCGTATCGTGCGCCACTCTCCCGCACAGTCCGTTATGATCGCAGGTGAGTTGTCCTGTCAACCGCTCTGGGTCGGCGTTCAACAAGAGCAGGAGAGCGATGCGCTCAGCGAGGCAGTGAACGCCACAGCCTATTAACAGTGTAATAATGGCGCGATGATTCCCAGCGACAGGATGGCGCTGCGAAGTCAGGAATGAAGCATGCAAAAGCCCCGATTGCGATGTCGTGGGCTTATGAGAGTAATGCATACAGGATTCGCGCCTGTTTGCTCGCCAGCATCCACGTTCGTCCATCCCAATTGCTGTCAGTTCATTGTTACGCTTGACGTTGCTGCGCGTTCGCCTCGTCGAGATGGCGTAGAATGGCCTTGCGCATGTCCTGCGCCACACCAAAATCCATGATCTCAAGCGCGCGTGTGTTGCACTCGAGCGCCTCTTGGTAGCGTCCTAACTGCTGGAGCACGACCGATTTATTGTGCCACGTCCACGGGTCGCGCGGATCAATGGCCAACACCTGATCATACGCCTGCGCTGCCTGCTCCAGGCGCTTGGCGTCGCCTTGCCCCAGATCTGCCAAGACAGCCGCTTTGGTGGCGTATGCGACGAATCGCTCCTCCTCGCTTGGCGCAACCGCAATGGCGCGGTCCAAGCATTCCAGGGCAGCGACATTGTCACCTTGCTGGATCCGCAGGCTGGCCTCGGCGTCAGGTATGCGTGGGTGCTTTGGCGCGCAGTACTTGAGCAGGTTGAGCGACTCTTGGGCCAGCAGTAGCCACTGGCGCGCAGGAGACCCCGCTAAGAGCTTGACGCGCATCACAAGCGCATCTGGCTGCAAGGGATACTCCTGCAGAACAGTATTGATTTGCCCCAAGGCAAAGCGCAGACCCTGCGGCGCATAGGCGCGCCACTGCAGATACGACAACCGATAGGTGATCTCGGCTCCGCCAATGCGCGACCAGGGATCGGGTAGAGAAAGGAAGGTGGTGGCTGACTCTTGGAAGGCCTCCCAATTGCCACGGACGCGTCGCACCTCAGCTACGGTGTGATCGAACAGCGCGTGTGCGTCTTCAGCAGGCACACTTGCTCGTTGCCCCCATGGCAGGAGCGCCATCCGTCGCGCATATCCCTCGACTTCTTGCAGGTCCTGAAGTGTCACTTGACGTGGAGCCGGCGCCGTATCAGGGACAGGCAGCCGATAGCCGCGTTTGACCATGCGCGCTAACTGCTGCGGCATGATTGGTGGGCGCTTGGCCTGGACGTAGCGGATGCGTTCAAGGAATGCCGCCAGGGCAAAACAAGCTCCCGCAGCCGTGTAGATAGAATATGCCTCGCTCGCCTGTCCGCCGACATAGGCGCGGTAGGCTGCCAGCGCCACTAGCGCGACGCCGAGAGCAATGCCCACAATCAGCATGAAAGGAGTGTAGAGAAACAGCCGCTTGAAGAAGCTCATCATCGCGCTCCAGGGCTCTCATCATCATTTGGGAAGCAGAGTAGAGGGACCTGTCCAGTGTAACAGGCGTCGTGAGCCAAGGCAACTGAGAGCATTGCAGTAGCCACAGATGAGACGTTACGTTGATGTCAGGTGTGTGGGTTGAGATGGTCGACAGCAAGATCCAACGGTTTTGAAGTCCATCGCAGCCGTTCGTAGATATCATCTGCGTCTATTCGTCGAGGCGCATCCGCCTTGACTGACCGTCTCCGCCCATGGACGATGTAACCACAACCGTAGCCCATCACAGGCGCTTGCTCATTTCTAGTCGTTGGCATCACCCCTTAGGAGGCGTCCATTGTCGCAGCGCTTCTTTCGATGTTCCCTGGCGTTACCATTGCTCACCGTGCTTGCGTTGACGGTATTTGCTGGCTGCGACTCCAGTTCAGGAGCATCAGGCGACGCGAATTCACCAATAGCCATTGCCCTGGCGACCAACACGCCTGAGTCCGCTACCAACCAGGTAGATGTCTCGGATTTTCAGTTTTCTCCCTCCACACTGACCGTCAAGGTCGGGACGACGGTAACCTGGAAGGGGATCAGCGGCGCTCACACGGTAACGAGTGATGATAGCGCGCCGATGCGGTTTGACCAGTCGATTGTGGAGGGTGGCGTCGTCACGGTGACGTTCACGCAAGCCGGGACCTACGAATACCATTGTTCGGTGCATAAGTCGATGCGCGGCAAAATCATTGTGACAGCATGAACGTGTCTCACTGCTTCCATAGCGCAACTTATTGCGTCTTCATTGAAGCAGAGGGGTTAAGGTAAGGTAATACGAAGCCCTCGACATTGCTGCCGAGGGCTGGATTGGTAGCGCATACGGGATTCGAACCCGTGATCTTCGCCTTGAGAGGGCGATGTCCTAGGCCGCTAGACGAATGCGCCGGGTGCGCGAACAGCAAGAACAGGCTCTCGCCACTCGCGCACATCATTTTACCGCAGACGCCGCCCAGCGTCAAGCCTGACATCCAGCGCTCTCAGGCCACCACACCCTCGGCTTCGACCGCCGCCTTTGGGCCGCTCGTCAGCGCCAGAACCAGGATCGCGCCCAGCAGCAACGCCGCGCCGAGTAGACCAAGCGCGCCTAGTCGCTCGCCAAAGAGGACGACGGCCAGAATCGTCGCGGTCAGCGGCTCCACCAGTGTCAGCACGCTTGCCACCGTCGCTGGAGTCGAGCGCATCCCGGTCAGGAAGAGGCCATACGCCAGCGCCGAGGGAATAAGGCCCAAATAGAGCAGCAGCGCCCAGCCTTCCGGCGGATACGTGACGACAAGGCCCGTCCATGCAGCGGCAGGCAGCAGCGCCAGCGCGCCCGCCGCGAACGCGATGGTGTTGATCTGTAGCGGATGATACCGCCCAGCCACAGCGCGCCCGCTAAGCGCGACGAGCGCATAGCCCAGCGCAGAGCCCAGCGCCAGCGCGATGCCAGTGGGATTGATCGCCTGCTGACGCGCGCCAGACTGGAACCCGACGATCAGCGCGACCCCTGCGATAGCAAGCGCCAGGGCGGCGATGACGACACGTGAGGGCCTCTCGCCGGTGAGAAAGGCCGAGATCAGCGCGACCAGCACCGGCGCGGAACAGAGGGTCACGAGTGTCGCGATGGCGACCCCGACCAGCGCGATCGCGCCAAAGTAACAGACCTGGTACAGCGCCAGCATCAGGCCGAGGAGCGCGATAACCGCGAGATCATGCCGCGCCACGCGAAACATACGCCGCCCAATGAGCGAAAAGCAGCCCATTGCCAGCGCGGGAGTCGCCAGTGCAAGGCGGAAGAAGCCAATGGAGAGCGCATTGGTGGCGGTCAGATGATAGAGCGCTTGCGTGGTCACCCCGACAGTGCCCCAGAGCGTCGCCGCCAGCAGAATCAGCCACGCGCCACGGCGCGAGGTCTTCGGCGCGGAAAGTACCGACATGGGAAAGCATCCTCCCTCGAAAAGTGAGTATGGAAATAGCGAGGGCAGGATGACGCGGCGTCTCTAAGATGCGAGACGCGGATTGATGATTGAGCGAATTATCCTGCCCTAGAGGATGGCAGGGGGTGGCAGGGGTAGGTAGCGCGGGCGAGACATCAGATAGGCTCTTTTCCACATGACGCATGATAGCGATCGGGTCGGATTTGCGTGCGGAGCTCTGAG
>DATAOM010000507.1:0-8791 GCA_036265775.1 Ktedonobacterales bacterium
CCGCTGCTTCCTTCCGGACCTGACGGGGTTCGCAGACATCTGCCGCGCGGGGACCGAATCCTCATAACCTTCGAGTTCGTAAGCGCCGGTTACCTCGTAACCGCGGGCGGGAATTCAGCCCCGCATACAGAGCGTTTCGGGTACAGGGCAGCCCCAACTCCCCACCTAGCACGACCTCGATTCCATTGTATCCCATGACTTCGGGTGGGTCAAAGCAATACGCCGATGGTCAGATATGGGAAGATCAAGGTCAGACCTGGGTGAGTTGGATGAGGTTGCCACAGGTGTCGTCGAAGATGGCGACCGTCGTCGGACCAACCGTCGTCGGCTCCATCGTGAAGACGGCGCCCAACTGCTTCATGCGCTCGGCTTCTTTGTGGATGTCATCAACAAAGAAGGTTGTCAGCGGCAAGCCCTGCGCGAAGAGCGCGGCCTTGAACGCTTTGGCGGCTGGATTCTCGTCCGGCTCCAGGAGCATTTGGACGCCGTCAGGGTCTTCTGGCGAGACAACCGTCAGCCATTTGAAATCTCCCACCGGGAAATCCTGTTTTTTCTGGAACCCCAATACTTCTGTGTAGAACTTCAACGCCTTGTTCTGGTCATCCACGTACACACTCGTCAGCTTGATTCTCATGCCTCACCTTGCTTTCTCGTGATCGGCCTTCCAGCGTTCGCGCTCCAGCGCCACTCCATTTCCTGATTCTGCCGCATGCCGGCTAACCGGAACCTGGTAGCCATCATCTCGCGTAGCGCGCCTCCTCGCCCCAGTTCGCCCCAGTTGCGGAGGCAGCCAGTCAGGGCGTACTATCCAACCACGAGCGCAGCAATGGCGCTAAGCCGAGAAGGAGCCGCCGCTATGGAATTCGCGCCACCATCCTTTGTGGAGGTCGCCGGGCGACGCCTGGCCTATGATGAGGTCCGCCCGGCGCAGCCAAAGGGAACGATCTTCCTGCTCACCGGGCTAGGGTCCAAGCGGCAGGGATGGCGCAACCAACTCCCCGTCTTCGGCAAAGAGTATCGCACGCTGGCGCTGGATTTTCGTGATGTGGGTGACAGTGACCGCGTGGACCAGCCCTACACCGTGGCGGATTTGGCGGACGATGTGGCTGGTATGGCGCGTGCGCTGAACATACCGCGTGTCCATGTGATCGGCATCTCGCTCGGCGGCTACGTCGCGCAAAACGTCGCCTTGCGCCATTCCGATCAGGTGGAAAAACTCATCCTCGTCTCGACCTCCGCTGGCGGCGCGACGCATGTCATGCCGGAAGCCTCGATGTTCGCGGTACTTGGAATGGAGGGTGTCACTGGCGCCGACGCGCGCGCCCGCTTCGCCTACTCGCGAATCATGTCTCCAGCCTTCCTCGGCACGCATCCTGGCGTCCTCGATCAGATCGCTGAAGTAGCGCAATACCGCGCCTTCACGCCGGAGACCTACCAGCGCCAACTTGCCGCCGCGCTCTCGCAGGATGTCTCGGCGCAGGTCGGGAGCATCATTGCGCCGACACTGGTCATTCATGGCGACGCCGACCCACTCATCCCGCCGGGAAACGGTGACTACCTCGCGCGCAGCATCCCCGGCGCGCGGCATATCGTCTACCACGGCGTCGGGCACGTGCCCATTCTCGAATGCGAGGAGGCGTTCAACCGCGATGTCCTGGCTTTCCTAAACGAGCAGGATCCCCTCATCGCGCCGGCCATTGCGACGCCACATCAGAAGCGCCCGACGAAACTCTGGCACTGGGGTCGCAGTGACAAGCGCGACTCACGCTGAGAGCCATCTCCTGGAGCCGAACTTCTCTGGGCTGGGACACGCGACGAGGAGGCTTGTGTCTCCTAGCGAGGATGATAGGGCGCCATAGGGAATGAGGACTTTGCTCATGCTACTGCCACAGAGCATCGCAAACTCAATCCAAGCGAGGCGGACACTTGGAATCGATTGCGACAGTGAAGGCATTGTGCGGAGATGGCCCTCCTTCAATGGTTGCTATCCACCTCTTGGCTATCTCCGCTGGACCGTTTTGGAGGTGGGCAATGGAGATACCTACGGTTACTATTGGCCTGTCGGACACGAAGAGCGTGTGCCGTTGGTCTGTACCACCGAGCATGACGTTTTTCGCGTTGTCCCGATAGCATCAGATCTTGCCGGATGCCTGCGACTACTGATGGAGACTCGACCCAAGATCGCCAATGAGGTCAAGGAAGTCGCGCAGGGCTGCGACGTCCCACTTGCAATTGAGCGACCTGGCGCTGCCACCACTGATCGTGCACTCTCGACGCTCGATCCACATTCTCCAGAACTGCTTCTTGTCCAGGCACGTGAGGCTATGCGAACCGGTGATCTAACTCTGTGCGAACGTAGCCTGCTCGATGCGCTGGACGTTCTGCCAGAGTATGGCCTCGCGATCTTTGTCTTGAGCCAACTCTATCGTCGTCAGCAGCGTTTTGCGGATGCTGCTCAAGCCTTGCTCGATATGATCTGCGCGCCGTTATGTTTTGGCGGAGGCTATGACATGCGGCTCAAGTGCCTGCGAACGATTCAAGGGATGCCAGATGTTCTGATCAGAAGTGATGATGTGTTATGGCATCAGCGTTCGCGCCTCACCTTCCGCATAGGAGTCCGCGAGAATGATGATTTCCTGATTTACGAGGAGGCGATTGCCTCATGTCTCGCCACAGGAGCAGGTGTCAAGGCCATCTGGTTGCGGATGCTTGTTGGAGAGTTGCTGGCGCTCGAAACGGTCAGCTTTCAGGAGCGCTACGGCTGGACACACGAGAAGCATCGGCATGATCTCGCACGCGACCTCACAGCGGCAGGTCTCTCTGCGCGCCTTCCAGCGCTTGGCGTCACGGACGTATAGCGTCGCATCCTCCACTGGCGCGTGGCCCGCTGGCCCGCCTCTGCGGTACACTTGTCAGAGGCGTCCGAGTGAGCGCCTGTGCGCTGTCGTCACGTGCCGTCTACCAAACACCTATCACGCCTGTCCCATCTACCATGCGAGGAGAGATCATGGCCACCGCCACCGCTTTACCTAAACGCAGCGAGGTTCGCATCGAGGATACCTGGAACCTGGAGGCAATTTATCCATCCGTGGAGGCGTGGGAGGCGGATTTCCAGCGCGTCACCGGCATGCTGGAGGGCATTCGCGCTGGGCAGGGGAGGCTCGGCGACTCGGCGCAGGCGCTCCTGCAAGCCCTCCAACGCCGCGACGAGGCTGGCGAGATTCTTGGGCGGCTCTACGTCTTCGCCCACATGCGCTTCCACCAGGACACCGCCGAGAGCCAGTATCAGGCGCTGGCGGACCGCGTGACGACGCTGGCGAGTGAGTTGAACGCCGCCGGATCGTACATGACGCCGGAGATCCTGACGATTCCGCAGGAGAAGCTCGACGCCTTCCTCACCGAGGAGCCGAAGTTGGCAGTCTATCGCCACGCTCTCGACGAGATTAACCGCGAGCGGCCACACATCCTCAGCGCCGAGATGGAGGCGCTACTGGCGCAGGCCGATGAGATGGGGTCCGCCGCCGAGCGCATCTTCGAGATGCTCAACAACGCCGACCTCAAACTCCCCAAGATCAAAGACGAGCACGGCGAGGAGGTCCAGCTCACCCAGGGCAACTACGTCGCCAAATTCCTGGAGAGTCAGGACCAGAGCGTGCGCAAGGGGGCCTTCGAGGCGATGCTCGGCGCGTATCGCGATCTGCGCAATACACTGGCGGCGACGCTCGGCTCGCAGGTCAAGCGCGACATCTTCTTCGCGCGCGCCCGCAAGTATGATTCCACGCTCCAGGCCGCGCTCGACCCGGACAATATCCCGGTGGCCGTCTACGACAGCCTGATCACCACCGTCCACGCGAACCTGCCGGTCCTGCATCGCTACTTACGCCTGCGCAAGCGGCTGCTGGGGCTGGACGAGCTGCACATGTACGACCTCTACGTCCCGATGGTCAAGGAGGTCGAGTACAAGGTCAGCTATCCAGAGGCGCAGGAACAGGTGGCGCAGGCGCTCGCCCCGCTTGGTCCGGACTACATCGCGGCGCTGCGGCAGGGATTTGGCGCGCGCTGGGTGGATGTCTATGAGAACCAGGGCAAGCGTTCCGGCGCATATAGCTGGGGCAGCTACGGCACGAACCCTTTCGTGCTGCTGAACTACCAGGGCAATATGGATAGCATGTTTACCCTGGCGCACGAGCTTGGCCATTCGATGCACTCGTATTTCACCCGCAAGACCCAGCCCTACCCGTATGGAAACTACACTCTCTTCGTTGCCGAGGTCGCCTCGACGCTCAACGAGGCGCTGCTGACCGACTATCTGCTCAAGACGACCGAAGATCGCGGCCTGCGCATGTACATTCTCAACCATGCGCTGGAGACGTACCGCACGACGCTCTACCGCCAGACGCTCTTCGCCGAGTTCGAGCGCGATGCCCATGCGCGCGCCGAAGGTGGCGAGTCGCTCACGCCGGAACTGCTCTGCCAGATCTTCAAGGGGCTGAACGACCAGTACTACGGGCCAGAGGTCGTCGTAGACGAGCTAATCGAGAACGAGTGGGAGCGCATTCCGCACTTTTACTCGTCGTACTACGTCTACCAGTACGCGACGGGCATCTCCGCCTCGGCGGCGCTCGCCAGCCAGATTCTCGCAGAGGGAGAAACTGCGCGCGATCGCTATTTGCGCTTCCTCTCCTCCGGCTCCTCCGACTACAGCATCGCCTTGCTGCGCAACGCTGGCGTGGACCTCTCGACGCCGCAGCCGGTGCAGGCCGCACTCGACCTCTTCGGACGCTATCTCGATCAGCTCGAGGCGCTCTTGTGAGTTCATTCGACGCCGACACAGCGGTGACACAGATTGCCGAGAACGTCTTTCGGGGCGAGATCAGTCCCAACTGGTCGGTCCAGCGCGGGCCGAACGGCGGCTACCTCGCGGCGCTCATGCTGCGGGCCTTACAGCTTGCAGCGGGCGAGGGCCGTGACCCGCGCTCGCTGACGCTGCATTATCTCGCGCCGCCAGCCACTGGGCCGTGTGAGGTCGCCGTCACAGTCGAGCGCGCAGGCAGAACGATGTCCACGCTCTCGGCGCGGCTCACCCAGGGCGGCAGGCTCTGTGTGCTGGCGCTGGCCATCTTTGCCCGTCCACGCGCGGGGCTGGAGATCGTCGAGGAGGGCATGCCCGATGCCCCTGCCCCAGAACATGCGACGCCAATCGCTTTGGGCGCTGGTCCTGGATTCTGGAACAACTACGAGGTGCGGCAGGCGTTCGGCGCGGCGCCGTTCAGCGGGTCAGAGGATATGCGCTCCGGCGGCTGGCTGCGTCTGCGTGAATTACGTCCTGCGGATGCACCCTTCCTGGCGGCGCTGACCGACGCCTGGTTCCCGCAGGTCTTCACGCGGCTCACCGCTCCCATTCCCGCGCCGACGATCGATCTGACGATTCACTTCCGCGCGCACCTGCCACTGGCGAACGCGCGCCCTGACGACTGGTACCTGCTCGTCGTCTCAACGCGGCTGGCGACGGAAGGATTCTTTGAGGAGGACGCCGAGGTTTGGTCACGCGATGGGCGTCTATTGGCGCAGTCGCGGCAACTGGCCCTGGCCTCCACAGGTGAGGGACGCGGCGCGGAAACTGGGACCAACGGATAGCCCATATTGCCGCGATATGACCAGGACGGCGGCTCGCTTGCGTATGGCGTGTAGCATGTGAGGGAAGTCAGCGGAGCTGTGCCGGAACTGGGGTTGGTTAACCCACTATCCGGGCGGTTCGTAGATTAGTAGGTGCGGGAACTGCCCGCGCGGGCAATCGCAGCGCATTGTGCGCCGACGCAGGCGCGCCGATGAAGAGAGGCTCAGGATGCCAGGCCGCAAACGCTACGGTATTCTGGGCGGAACGTTTGATCCGCCGCACATCGGGCATCTCATCCTCGCGCAGGAAGCCTACGTCCGTCTGGGGCTTGATCGCGTCTGGTTTATTCCGACCGGGACCTCGCCGCACAAGCTTGGCCAGCCGGTGACGCCAGCTACCCATCGGGTGGCGATGCTGGAGCGGGCGCTCGCCGGCGACGCACGCTTTGCCTTGCTCATGCTGGAGATCGAGCGGCCTGGGCAATCTTACACGGTTGATACCCTGCGCGAGTTGCGCGCACAGTGGGGGCCGGAGGTCGAGATCGCGCTCATCCTTGGCTGGGATATGCTGCTCTTTCTGCCACAGTGGCGCGATCCAGAGGGCGTCGTGGCGAGCGTTGACGAGATCGTCGCCGTCCACCGACCCGGAGCTGATTCTCGTGGCGCGCTCGACGACGTATTCGAACGTCTGCCAAACCTGCGCGGCAAGCTGCGAACGCTGTCATTTCCGCAGTTGGACATCTCCAGCACGGAGATCCGCGAACGGGTGGCGCAGGGTTTGCCTGTCCGCTATCTTGTTTCCGATGTGGTATCAGGGTATATTAGCGCGCAAGGACTGTACTCGCGCGACGGCGACGCCGACAAGAGAGCTGGCGGCGTGGCGCAAGGATCGTCGGAGCATTCGACGCTAGAAGCGCGGCAGGAGGCGCAACGATGAAGTTCGCCGATCTGGGGCTTGGCGATCAGGTGCGCCTGCGCAAGCCCCATCCCTGCGGGAGCTATGAATGGCGTGTCTACCGGCTGGGAGCAGACGTAGGGTTGCGCTGCCTGGGCTGCGGACGCCGGGTGATGCTCTCACGCGCCGAGATCGAGAAGCGTGTTAAAACAATCGTCAGCCGGGGCGCCGCGCCAGCCGACGACGCGCTGTCTGTATAGGGGTGAGCGACGAGATGGCGAGAGTCCACCGAGGCGATACGATCCCGCGACAGAAGCGACCGTCGGACCGCCGGTTGCGAGCCGATCTGGCCGATCAGTCGTTCCCCAACGCGGAGCAGCCTGCGCACCCAGGGCCAATGATGAACGCGTTGGGCGGCGAGCCACTGATTGTCAATGGCCGTGCGCCGGTCGCGCCGCCACCTCCAGGCCCAGACACCCAGGAGCAGGGCGGCTATAAGGCGGTCTTACAAAACCGCAAATTTCTCCGCCTGTGGGCCGCGCAGATCATCTCGCAAACGAATATGAACGCGGCGAACTACGGCCTCATCACGCTTATTGCGACCGAGACCAGGAGCCTGACCGCCACCGCAGGCGCTATCGTCGCGTTTAGCCTGCCAGCCCTGCTCATTGGCGCGCCCGCTGGCGTGCTGGTGGACCGGCTGGACCGGCGTGGTGTGCTGCTCGTCAGCAATATCCTGCGCGGCCTCGCCTCGCTGGCGTTCGTCGCTTTCCTGCTGCTTGATCGGTCGGCGCTGCTGCCGATCTACCTGCTGACCTTCTTTATTTCGATGGTCGGCCAGTTCTTCGGACCAGCGGAAGGCGCGGCGATTCCAAAGCTCGTCAAGCCAAAGTCGCTGATGAATGCGCTGGCGCTCTTCAACATCACCTTTACCGTTTCGCAGGCGCTTGGTCTGATTATCGTCGGACCGCTTATCCTGTTGACGGTGCCGTTGTTGCCAGGGCCGATCTCAAATTATGCGGTCGAGACACTTTTCATCATCATTGCGGCGCTCTACTTCGTCTGTGTCTGGCTCATCAACCAGATCCCCGGCAGTGACCTGCGCACGCTGCCAGATGAGTCCGGTGGGCGCAACCAGCGGCCAGAACGGCCTTGGGCTGATATGTGGGGCGCGATTTGGCAGACCGTTCAATATGTCGTGCGAAAACCGCTGCTCACAATCGCGCTCTTCCAACTTTCGCTGGCAGGTGTGGTCACGGCGGTGATCGCGATGATCGCGCCGCAGTTCGTCTACTATTATTTCGGGCTGCCACCGCAGTCAGCCGCGCTGGTCTTCATTCCGGCCGGCATCGGACTGGTGTTGGGCGCCGCGATCACTCCACGCATCGCTCGCCATTTCAGGTACACGCGCCTCGTCGGAGCAGGGATGATCCTCGTCGTCGTCTGCGCGCTCGGCATCGCCTTCACGCGCTTTGTTACGGTGAAGGCCTGGCCGCAGAACTCTGGGATTACCGACCCCTGGTATATTGGGCTAGTGCTAGGATTGACCTTCATCCTGGGCGTCGCGCTGGACTTCATCAACGTCCCCGCCCAGGCCAAGATGCAGGAGTTCTCTGAGGACTACATCAAGGGTCGTGTGCTGGCGCTGCAGATCATGGGACTCAACGCGATCACCATTCCCGTCATCCTGATCATCGGCTACGTCGCCGACCGAACGGGGATGGTCTCGGTCGCGGTTGTGTTGCTGGCCATCTTCGTCGGCGCCACAGGAGCCGTCTCGATGTTCGCCTGGGTCTACTTCCGCCGCAAAGAGCAGCGATTGGCGCGCGCTCAGGGGCGGCTGGTAGAGCGCACGCCCGAAACCATCATGGATTAGCGTCGCCAGCGCAGACAGGCAGGAGATAGCGAGACGAGATGTGTACAAATGACATCAGTAGGGAGACCATCACCAGGCCACCTGGGCGCTCCTGGATGTCGCGTCGCATTCCAGCGATTCCCAATCGCATCCTCGTCGCTCTGATCTCTCCCATCGGCGACACGCTCCTCGCCACACCTGCCCTGTCTGCTTTGCGCCGCGCGTTTCCCAACGCTGAGATCGCAGCGCTGGTCGCGCCGAGCAACGCCGGTATCTTGAGCGGGAATCCTGATGTGGACAGGCTCATCTATGCGCCCGCCCAAGGCGCCGAGCCGGAGTGGCGGCGCTATCTTGCCGCCTTTCTTGCTCTCCGTCAGGAACGCTTCGATCTCATCGTCAACTTCTCCGGCGCCTCAGGCCTGACA
>DATAOM010000508.1:0-10862 GCA_036265775.1 Ktedonobacterales bacterium
GACGAAGATGACGATACCAGCAAGCGTGGCGCCGAGGCTGATGTAGGTCAGTGTGCGTGTCGGCATTTGGAGTCGCCTTTCTGGCTGAGGCGTCACGAGGCTTCAGCGCGAATCTATCTGCGTACTCGTGCGAACATCATGGCGCACCTCCCGCCGCTTGCGCGACGATGGCGTCCACCTCGATCTCGATGAGCATCGCCGGATCGATTAGCCGCCTCACCTCTACCATCGTCGCCACTGGGCGGATCGCGCCGAAAACCTCGCCGTGCGCGCGTCCGATCTCCTCCCAGTCCTCGATGTTCACCACGTACATGCGTGTGCGCACGACATCCGTCATCTGCGCGCCACAGCGTTCCAGCGCTGATTCGATGTTGCGCAGCGCCTGTCGCGCCTGCTCATAGGGCGTCGCGCCCACCACGGCGCCGGTTGCGTGGGTGGCGGTAGTACCGGCGACGAAAACCTGCTGACCCACGCGGACCGCGCGAGAATAGCCAACGGTCGCCTCCCACGGCGCGCCAGATCCAATGCGTGTGCGCTCCATGCGTCCTCCAATGCGCCATACCGTGGCGCAGCCATCTTGCTGTTGCGAAGTATATCAGAGCGTGAGCGACATCGAGCGGCAGAGCGGTGTTGGAAATAGGGGCTTGTATCCCAGATAAGACTCTGGTATACTGGCCCGCGAAGGCACAGAGCAGCCTTCCACTCGCGCTTGGGGAGCGCGAGCGCATTATTGGACGCTTGACGGTGGCCTGTACGGATACGCAATTGCACGCATTCCCAAAGTGCCCTTCCTTCCAGCAGTCCCCAGTAGCACAACAGCCCCACAATGAAGCGGGGCGCGGACGCCGCATCAGCGCGTGATGCGGGTCCGCCGCAAGAAAGGTTACGAGTTTGGCCACCGATCGGGTCCTGCAGTGTAAAGACTGCGGCCGTGAATTCCTGTTCACGGTAGGCGAGCAAGAGTTTTATGCGAGTCGTGGATTGCAACACGATCCCGTCCGCTGCCCGGAGTGCCGCGCAGCCAACAAGGCGAGATTATCTGGGGGCGGGAGCTACGGTGGCGACCGTGGCCCGCGCCAGATGTACAGCGCGACTTGCTCCAACTGTGGCAAAGAGGCGCGTGTGCCCTTCCAGCCACGCGGCGACAAGCCTGTGTATTGCAGCGACTGCTTCCAGCAGATGGGCGGCGGCGCGCGCAGTGGTTCCCGCGGCGGCGGTGAGTACGGCTCGAACTGGTAGCCGTTCCTTCGCTCGCTCAACCTACGCCGGATCTCCACCCTTTGGGAGGTCCGGCGTTCGTCTATTATCATGATTCTGAATTGTCATGATTCTGGCGCCGCTCTTGCTCGAAAGCAGTTATCTCTGTGCGCTACCGCCTCCTCGCGCTCGATGTGGACGGCACGTTGCTCGATTCACAGCATCAATTGCCGCCTCGTGTCGCACGCGCCGTGATCGCCGCCCGCGAGGCTGGTCTCACCGTGACGCTCGCGACCGGCAAGCTCCTCGCCTCCATTCAGCCCCTGATGGAGACCTTGGGTCTCAACGGCCCGCAGATCTGCCTCAACGGCGCCGCCATCATGAAAGACCTGACCACGCCGCCGCTTTGGTATGCGCCGCTGTCGGATAGCGACCGGCGCGACGCGATCGCGGCTGTGCGCCACCTCGCCCCAGAGACGCTGATCTCGCAGTTCGCGCTCGACGCCATCTATGTGGACCGCGAGCATCCCTCGCTGCCGGTCTTTGAGGAGTTTGGCGAGCAGGCGCCTGAGATGACGGGTGATCTTCTCACCGTCGTGGAGCCGCCTGCCGCCAAGATTCTGGTGGTTGGCTCGCTAGAGCAGATCCCGCTGCTCCATGAGCAGGTCGCGCCGCTTTTAGGAGAGCGCCTCTACATTACGACGACGATGCCCATCTTCCTGGAGTTCTTCCAGTTCGTGGCGAACAAGGGCCACGCGCTCCGGCAATTGCGCGACTCGCTAGGTATCGCGCAGGAGCAGGTCATTGCGATTGGCGATGGCGCGAATGATGCGCCGCTCTTGCGGGAGGCGGGGCTGGCCATCGCCATGGCGAATGGCGCGCTGGAGACGCGCGCCGCAGCGCAGGTCATCGCGCCGTCAAACGACGAAGATGGCGTGGCGGTGATCCTGGAACGTCTCCTGCGAGGCGAGCCACTGGACTCCTGAGACGAGCGCGCCGATCAGTCTCCGATCAAACGCCGCGACCGGCCCATGCCGCCGCGACCAGCGCTGCCAGCGCCAGCAGCACTGGAATCCCCAGCCACCAGGTGACTGGTGGACGCTCCGCTCGCTCGATCGCCTGGCGTCGCAGCGCATCCCACAGCGCTACTCCCACGGCCACCGCAATGATCGCCAGCGCCCAGATGAGGTACCGCAGGCCAGTATTTGTGACACCCGATACCAGTGGGATAATAAAGACGCTGACAAACACCGCCGCAACCGCGACCAATTGTAGCGCCTCGCCGACGCGGAACAGCGCCAGATGTCGCCCGCTGATCTCACCCAGCTCTGAAGAAGGCAGCAAGGTATCATGCTCGACTGGCTGTAGCGTCGTGGCGCGCGCCAGCACGGGCAGCGCGCAGGCGAAGGCGGCGGCGGCGAGCGCGCGTGTAAGGAGGATGATCGCCGGAACGCTCGCCGGGGTCGTGATGGTGTCCAGCCGCAGTGAGACGAACGTCTGCGCGATGGCCGTCAGGGCGAGCGCGGCGGGGAGAGCCGCGCCAGCCAGCAGCCTGGCGTTCCGGTCGGCTGCGAGGCGCGTATAGGGCGAGGGCGAAACCCAGCCAACGAAGAGACGGGCTAGCGGCAGGGCGAGCAGGAAGGCTCCGGCGGCGATGATATCACCCTGGAGCCCGACGGCGTTGACCATCGGGTTGCCGGGCAGCGGCAGGAAGATCAGCGCGAGCAGCGGGCAGACCACCGCGACGAGCGTCGCGACGGTGACCGCAGGGGCGAAGGCGCCTGCCGGAGCGATCCCTTCTTTGTCGAAGGCAGTCCGCACTGCGCCGGGGAACGCCAGTGGATCGCTCACCGGGCGCCCCTGCGCGGCGCCGAAGACCGATGTGCGCACCCATGTCAGCGCCCACGCCGCCAGCAAGGCGACGAGCAGACCAGGATAGACGAGAATGGCGAGCAAGACGCCGATCACCGCGTTCATCGTTCTGCGCTCCCCCCACTCGCGCCGTTCTGCGTATCAGCGCCGTCATCGTCCGAGTCGCTGTCTTGCGCCTCTGTGTCGCTTTCCTCGTTAGTCTCGTCTTCGGCCTCGTCGCCACTCTCGCCCGCATTCTCCTCCACATCCTCGATAACGCCTTCCTCCTCGGCCTGCGCCAGCAGCTCCTGCGCGGCGCCGATGGCGTCGAGGATGGCGAGTGGCGCTGGAGGACAACCTTCGATCTCGACATGGACGTCGAATGCGGTCGCCGCGCTTGTATCGTATGCAGGGCTGCCCGCGAAGACGCAGCCGTTGATGGCGCAGTCGCCGACGGCGATCAACGCGCGCTGCTGTGGCGTCGCGGCGACGACGTTGCTAATGCTCTCTCGCGCCGCTTTGGTGAGCGGGCCGCTGATGAGCAGCACATCGGCATGGCGCGGTGTCTGCGCGAAGCTCACCCGCGCGGCGTGCAGCGCTTTCGCATAACGTGAGGATTGCAGAGCCAGGATGCTCTGGACAGATGCGCCATCCCCGCCGCTATCAACCGCGAAGATCGCGACCGGCGTATGCGAGGTTCGCCGCGCTGGCTGCTGTAGATCGGCCATTATTGCTCTCCCGCCTTGCTCACCCGCTCGCGGCTGACGTTCGTATCATTGGCTGTGTCATCTGTCTCGTCGGCGCGCTTCTCGGTCGTGACTTCCACCTCAACGCCATCTTCTTCGGCGTCGCTCGCGCCCTCCAACTCATCAAGGATGCGTCCACGACCGGGCGTCGTCCAACCGGAGTCCATCGCCGCACGCAGATCGCTCCAAGCGGCGTCTGGCTCCGCAAGCGACGCGATCTCCGCGAATCGTGTGGCGTCAATAGCCTCGACAGCGGACTGACCACCCAGATAGGTCTCGCCTGCGCGCATCCGCGCGCGCAGCAGCGGAATCGCCATGATTGCGCCGAGGATGAGCGCGGCGATCCAGACCAGGCCCGGAAGCCATTGTCCCGGCGCCAGTGTGTATCCCGTCGGGCCATAGGTCAGCGCCGTCGAGACCGCCAACGACTGGGTAAGGGATTCCGCGGCGGCGAGCGCGCCAAACGAAAGCAGCAGGCTTGGAACGGCGCCGATCAGCGTCGCCAGCAGCGCAAAGACAATTCCAGGCGCCTCATCCCAGGTAACCAACGCAGGTTGCGCCGTAGGCTCCTCCGCAATGATCTTCTCCTCGACCGCGACGCTTTCATCATCGCCCTCGTCAACCGCCAGCAAGGCGTCAGATTCGGCCACAGCGACCGCCGCTTCAGCGGCATGACTTGTTCGGGCCGCCGCGAAGGCTGGCGCGACCGCTCGCAGCAGCGCGATCGCCAGTAGCGCGTCGCCCGCCCAGCCGAGACCGACGAGTGGAATAATGATCTGGGCGGCCCGGACGGCTCCCGTCGCGATCATCTGCTGGGCGACAAAACCTCCCAAGAGCGGCGCGCCGATCAGGGAAAGCGCGCCCGCGATCCAGACGGCCACATTCGCTGGCCGCAGATCAAAGCCAAATGGATGCGGCCCAGCGCCGTCAGCCTCTACATCAGGCGCCAGTGTGCCACCGACGACGGACGCGGTGATCATCGCCGCCAGCCCGAAGACCATCGTCGCCAGCAGGACGACAACGCCAAGAATGCCAGCCGGGCGGCTCACGCCGAGCGCGATCAATCCCCAGCCCACCTGCGCGAGCGCCAGGAAGGCGATCAGCGAGCGGGCGTCACGTCTGCCGAGCGCCTGCAAGCCACAGATGGCCAGTGTCAGCGCGCCGAGAATCACCCACAGCAGTCCCACCGTGATTGGCGGTGTTACCGTTCCTATCGTTGGCAGGAGGCTCACCGCGTTCTGCAGCGCGCTGTAGGTGCGCGCGCCAGCGAAAAGCGCGATGGGAAGCGCGACGAGCGCCACAGCGGCTACCCCCACAGGAGGGCTGACGATCGCGCGGCGCCGCACCCAGCCATTGAGCGGCCAGGCTCCGGCGGCGATGGCGACCGTCGCGATGACCAGAAGCGCGTTGCCTGCGCCGATAGTCCCCAGTCCCATCAGGTCGCTGATGCGCGTGAACCCTGTCGGGTTAGCGGCCAGGTACATGGCGCCGAGCCAGAGGATCGGTCCAGCGACCATGAGTATGAGACTGAGCCAGTCGAGGCCAGATGGCTCGCTGCCAAGCTCACCAAGCGCCCAGGCGAGCGCCGCTACCGCGATCCACGAGACGCCGAGCCAGATAATGTTGTCGGCGAAGACAAGACTGAACGCTGCGCTCAACAGGCCGAGCGCCAGGGCGGCGCCAGCCCACTGCTCGGTCGCCAGAGCGGGCCTTTCAAGAACTGTGTCGCCGGTATCCTGCGGCGCCTCTTCGGCGATCTCCTCCGCCGCTTCGACGATGGCGTCCTCAGGCGTCGCAGCAGTCTCCGCTGACTCCCCGATCACATCTGGCGCAGCGGAGAATCTTCCGCGCCAGGCGAGCCAGAGCAGCAGGGGCGTCACCGCGACGAGCAGCCCATAGGCCGCGTAATAGCCAATGGTGTCAAGGCGGAACGCCACCGCAAAGGGAACCTTCTGCCCTGCTTCGCCCAGCAGCGTGATCTGCAGCGGCACACCGGAGCTATTGGCGATATTGAGAATGATGAGGCCGACCAGCGGTAGCGCGACGCCAAGCGCGGCGCAGACTCCTACCAGCCAAGGAATCGTCTGGCGCGCGAACCCCAGGGCGGCGATAACGAGCGCGAAGAACACCGGCGCCAGGAGCAGCAGCGCAAAATAGAGTGTCAGTGACACAGGCCAATATCCTCTCCGGGGAGTCGCCAGGATGAGGCGCGTCCCGACCACGCCTAGAGCGTGAGACACTCAGCGCAGAGATCGAGGCTCGCCAGAATAAGCGGCGTCTGCGTCGCGTTGTGCCCATGCAGGATGCGTGGGAGCAGCGCATAGAGCGCCGCGCCAGGCGTCTCGCATTCCAGACGCTCCACGGCGCCTTGCTGGTCACTGGTCGCCCGAACGGTCACCGCGCCATGCGGCCCTTCGACCGTCGCCTGACCTGTTCCCGGCGTCTCAGCGCTGCCAGAATCCTGAGCCGGAGCGGCGCTTGCGCCCTTCTCTAGCTCGGCGAGGCAGGCCTGCGCGACAGCGACGCTGGTGGTCAGGTCCTCGGCCGCGCAGAGCAGCCGGGCCGCCGCGTCGCCGGTTTTATAGGTGGAAGATGGCCAGGTGTGCGCCAGATCAACGTACCCGTCATAGGGCGCACTCTCGCGCACATCCTGTCGGTTGCCCGCCGCACGCCCCGCCAGTCCGCTCAGGCCCTGCGCCTGCTCCTCGGAGATGACGCCAAGGCCGACGCCAATCGCGCCCAGCGGGCCGCGCGCGATGGTGACCCTGCGCCACTCCTCACAGGCGGGCGCGAACCCGGTCAGAGCATCGGCCAGGCCAGTGAGCGTGAAGCTGTCGCGTATCCCGCCCACCATCGCCACGCCCCAATGGACCCGTTCGCCCGTGACCGCCTGCGCCGCCGCAAAGAGGTCCTCGCGCTGGTCGAGCGCGGCGCGCCACAAGGCCGGATACCCCGCCGCCCGCGCGGAGAGACCGAGGCTCCACAGCCGCGCGAGAATGCGCTCGATCTCGGCGAAGAGGACGCGCGTCAGGCGAGCTTGCTTCGTGGTTTGCGTACCAGTCGCCGCCTCCAGCGCCAGGACAAGCGCCAATCGCTGCGCCTGACCGGCGTTTGCGCATGAATGTTCGAGGAGCGTCAACGCATCATCCGCTGGCTGCCCTTCGGCGAGCGCGCCGATCCCACGGCTCAGCGCCGCCAGATCACCAAGCTCGACATCGTCAATCCGGTCACCATGGAGAATCAGGGTCAGCGGGAGGGGCTGAACGAGCGCGGAGGTGTACGGCCCCAGAGGATAGCGTACGGCGCTCATCGAGCGGTCCTTTCCAGCTATCGGCGCGCTGTCAATGCTGTCAATATGGAGCGGTCTTCACGCAGGCGCATAAATCGAGTATAACATGGCCTCCCCTATGGCACAATCACACGCTCAGGTCGCGCAGACCAGGAATCCCGTGCAGGCCGGTCGCCGCTTGCGCCGCCTTGACCACCGCTCGCGCCAATGTTTGCGCCGCCAGCGCGCCGACCATGCTCACTGAGATCACTCCGGCGGGCGGCGCCGGATTATCGCCGTGGCCGGTGGAGAGGGCGAAGATAGTGTCTCCGTCGAAGGGCGTGTGCGTGGGGCGGATCGCCAGCGCCAGGCCATCGTGGGCCATCTGCGCCACCTTGGAGATCTCGGTCTTGGTCATGGGGACATCGGTGGCGACGACAGCAAGGGTCGTGTTCGCGCCAGGGAATGGCGCCTCGCGTCGCTCGACGGGTCCACCCTGCGCGAGCCAGCCGCCATTGGGATGACGCGCTCCCGCGATCAGCGCGCCGCTTTCAGGATCGTAGATATCCCCAGAGGCGTTCACCGCGACGAGCGCGCCGACGATATGCCCATCTGGCAGTGCCGCGCTTGCGCCGCCGATTCCCCCCTTCATCGCCAGCATTGGTCCGCCCATCTTGCCGAGCGTGGCGCCAGTCCCCGCGCCGACGGTTCCCTGCTCGACTGGTCCACGCGCGGCTGATTGCGTGGCGCGCGCTCCCGATTCGGCGTCGGGCCGGATGTCAGCGCGGCCAAGGCCAAGATCGAAGAGTACCGCCGCCGGCACGATGGGCACACGCGCCACGCCGACGTCGAATCCAACTCCACGCTCCTCCAGAACGCGCATGACGCCTGCCGCCGCGTTCAGCCCGAAGGCGCTCCCGCCCGTCAGCAGCACAGCATGGACGACCTCGACCATACATCGTGGGTCGAGCAGGTCCGTCTCGCGCGTGCCGGGCGCGCCGCCGCGTACATCCACGCCGCCGCGCGTGGGCGTCTCACAGACGACGACGGTGCAGCCAGTCGCCGCCTCCAGGTTGGTGTCGTGTCCGACGAGGATGCCAGGCACGTCGCAGATATCGTCATGAATAACGTCATGCCGCTCAGCCATGCTATCGCGCTCCCTCTTGAACTATGATGACTATGATCCATAGCCGGATTTTGCGTGTGATTCCAGCCGCGACACATCCGCAAGAACTATACTGCGCTGAGAGGTATTCGGCGCGGTCACGGATGAGGGCGTTCAGAAGTGACTCAGAGAAGTGCAAGGAAGGACGCGATCATGACTATCAAGGATGTCTCGACCAACGCCGCCGAGTTGACGCTCACCGGCGAGTTTCTCGACTTCACCGCCCTCGGATTGTTCGCCTACTGGACGCGACCAGATCTGCTCAGGCAGTGGTGGCCGCCCCAGGCCGAGGTCGAGCCACGCGCTGGTGGCGCGTACCACTACTGGTGGCCGGAACGCAACGATCACCTGCGCGGTGTCTTTACCACGTTCGAGCCAGGACAAAAGCTGGCGTTCACCTGGCGCTGGGACCACGAGCCGCCGGAGGCGCCAACCCGCACGGTGACGGTGAGCTTCGCGCCTGACACACGCGACGATGAGCGGGTGACGCTCACGCTGCGCCACGAGCCATACGGCGAGACGCAAGCGGAGCAGGACGCGCGCAAGGGCCATCTGGAGGGCTGGACGTACTTCCTGGGCAAGCTGCAATCGCTCTCGCCAGCCGACGACTGGACCGGCGCGTACGACCGCGACGAGGAATAACTGCGGCTCTCTACGGCTCCGATTGGACAACTGCCGCCCCATTGCGCCACTGTGACGGTGGATGCGCGGCGGAGTAAGGCGCCGCGTAATAGCGCGAAAGCAGCGCAGGAGGAACAAGGATGCCACGAGGAAAAGAGGGCCGCTACACGGGCGAGGAGACAGGTCACAACAACCCACGCAAGACGACGCCAGACACGACTGGCTCATCGAAGCGGCGGTCAAAGAATTATGGGCACGATGAACACGCCGGAGAACACGAGCATTCAGGCGCGCAGGCGCAGGACACCAAAGTTCATCCAAGGCAGGAGGGGCTCTCGAAGCTCCCCCACAAGGCCGACTCGCGCGCCCTGGAACTGGAAGGCGAGAAGCGCTCCGGCAGCGCATCGAACGCGCACAAGCATCGCAAAGGCTCGCGCCTGCACGAGAACCATCGCGACGAGAACGCGCCTCTGCCGTTGCGCGATTTAGAGGCCGATGTTACGGAAGACCTCACCGCGAACGACCTCGCCGGGATGAACCATGGTATGGAGGGGCAGCATCCCGAATGGTATGGCCGGTCCGGCGCGAGCGTCAAGGAATTGCACACCCGCCTCGCCGGTCTGACGAACGACCAGTTGAAGCAGTTGACCATCCTGCCGGAGGGTAGCCGCCTCAAGCAGGGCGCGAAGTACCTCGACCTGGAGCGGCTAGATCAGGGCGAGTTCGTCGCCACGGCTGGGATGAGCGTGGAGCCAGGACAACAGTTCATCGCCAAACACGACACCGACTATCTTCTCTGGGATCAGCTATCAGGTGTCGCCGAGGATGAGGCGCCGCAGAGTTGAGTGGCGCGAGGGTGAGGCAAATGGCGCAGCGTCACATCTCGCCGGACGAATGCGACAGAATGCGGCGACAATGAGAGTCGCCGCACGTGCGACGCTAGTAGATTTCGCGCTGCCATGGGTTCGCTTCGAGTCAGACTACCTGCGACGGAGCCATGCCAACGTCGGGCCAAGCGCCAGCGGCGCCGCCAGCGCGGCGAGCAGCAGCCCCGTATCTACCGCGCCACCGAAGGCGACGGACGGCAGCGGCCAGAACGCCGGCGCGCCGTCAAGCAGGTAGAAGCTAATGCCAAGCAACACGGTACCCCCTGCCGCCGCGACAGCAAGCGCATCCAGCGTGCGACTCCCGCGCGCCAGCCACGGGCGCGCCTCCGGCGTCAGGTAGCGCTCTAGCATGGGCCGCAGCAGGGCCACCAGCGCGGCGCCCAGGAGCGCCAGCCCCGCTAGAGTCTCGCTCCATTCGATGAGCCAGCCGAAGAACAGCGGATGTGGCAGGGCCAGCTCGCGCAGCAGCGCCGCGAACGGCGCAGGTATCTTGCCGACGCGCAATACACCCGCCAGGAGACCGCCGAGCGATTCTGGGAAACGTCCATAGAGTATCTTGTCCAGCCCTGAGACTAGCCACTCGTAGCCTAGCGACGCTTGTAGCACGATGAAAACTATGCGATCTATGGTGAAGGACTTCGCGAGCCAGGTGGGCGCGGACTCCTGCTGGGACATCGCAGTGATGGTGGAGGCGTCTGCGGCGCGTGGGCGCTCCAGTTGTTCGATGGTCATGTGTTGCCTCCCCTGCGCGGAGGTGATGACTCGTCCATCCGATGGTCCGCCATACACTATCCGCGCCAGGTGGATTGTGTGGCGCGGCGGCCCGGACGCCATCCGGCGAACGCCTGACTTGCGCTCGTGAAGGGACCTGAGTCTACCATCAGACATTGCCTGAATCTGCCATCAGTTATTGCCCGAGTCCCACGAAGGCGACCAACCGCAATGACGAGTGAGCGCAGCGAGTACAATGAATCAGCCCCTTCCTCACATGTGGGGAAGGGGCTTAATCTGATATACAGACAGTCGCCGACTACGGGTAGATGCCCCGCATCTCCGTCGCCTCGGCGACACGGCCGATCGCCAGCATGTTCGCCGCCGTACGCATGTCGCACTTGTTCTCACGGGCA
>DATAOM010000509.1:0-1655 GCA_036265775.1 Ktedonobacterales bacterium
CTCGACTTCCTCGACGGCGGCGGCGACCGCCTCGCGCTCGTTCTCCTTGCGGAAGATCGGCACGATGACCACCTGCGTCGGCGCGACACGCGGTGGCAGGCGCAGCCCCGACTCGTCGCCGTGTGCCATGATGATCGCGCCGATCAGGCGGGTGCTCGCGCCCCAGCTCGTCGTCCAGCCATACTTGACCTCGCCGTCGCTATCCTGGAACTGGATGCCGAAGGCGCGGGCGAAGTTCTGGCCCAGGTTGTGCGAGGTGCCCGCCTGCAGCGCGCGCCCATCGCCCATCATCGCCTCCAGCGAGTAGGTGCGCAGCGCCCCAGCGAACTTCTCAGCCTCGGTCTTGCGCCCAGGGATGACGGGGATCGCCAGTTCCTTCTCGATGAAGTCCTGGTAGACCTGCTGCAAGATCAGCATCGTCTCCGTCTCGGCCTCATCCTCGTCGCGGTGGACGGTGTGCCCCTCCTGCCAGAGGAACTCGGTGGTGCGTAGGAAGGGGCGGGTGCGCTTCTCCCAGCGCACAACGTTGGCCCACTGATTATAGAGAACCGGCAGGTCGCGGTAGCTCTGTACCCATTTCGCGTACATATACCCGATGATCGCCTCAGAAGTCGGGCGCACGACCAGTGGCTCCTCCAACTCATTCTTGCCCGCGCGCGTCACCCAGGCGACCTCTGGCGCGAAGCCTTCGACATGCTCCGCCTCGCGTTCCAGGAAGCTGCCGGGGATGAAGAGCGGGAAGTAGGCGTTGACGTGTCCCGTCGCCTTGATGCGGTCGTCGAGCAGGCGTGTCATGTGCTCCCAGAGCGCGTAGCCGTAGGGGCGAATCACCATGCAGCCGCGCACCGGCGACTCGTCGGCCAGCTCGGTCTTGTAGACAAGATCGAGATACCAGCGCGAGAAATCGTCGCGCTCGGTCAGGTCCTCGACGTAACGCGCCTCGTCGCCCTCGGTTTTCGTTTCATCCGTCATGTCTCATGCTCCCCACAGGAATATCTGCCCCTCGTCGGGCAAAATTGCGATGAATGGCGCACGCAGCGCACAGGCGGGCATGCTTTCCCATGATACAACCGACCATGCGCCCTCTGCCGCAATCAGCCCTGCGCAGGCGCTAGATCAGCCTCGGTGATTGGGCCTGGGCGACCAAGACGCTCAAAGGCGTGGTTGAAGAAGGCGCGCGCGCCGGTACGCAGGAGCCCTGGGTTGCGCCGCAGCACGCCGAGGAAGAGTCCCGCGCTGTAGTCGCCACGTAGCAGCTCCGCCGCCTGTGAGGGCGTCATGCGCGCCAGCAGATCCAGCCCCGCATCCCATTGCGCATCGGACCACGCCGCGATGCGCTGGTTGACGAGATAGGAAATCTCCATCTCGCGGCCATAGCGGGCGCGCCACTCGCGCTCATAACGTCCTAGCGACGCGGCAGAGGTATCGCCAGCGCGCGCCGCCTCCGCCGCGACCTTTCCCGCCATGCGCCCGCTGTAGATGGCGAAACGGATGCCCTCGCCGACGAGTGTCGAGCCCTGCCCGGCGGAATCTCCCGTGGCGATCAGCCCATCCGAAGTGAAGCGCGGCGCGACACCCTCCGAGGGAAACAGGCCAGTGTGATATTCCAGCGGACTGGCTCCGGCGAACGCAGGCGCGAGAGATGGCAGGCGTTC
>DATAOM010000510.1:0-6830 GCA_036265775.1 Ktedonobacterales bacterium
AAGGGCTATTTCTTACACCTCGACGGCAGGCATGTGAGGGCGCGCAGGCACTTGGTTCGCAAAACACACCCCGGTTGAGATTCAACCCTGCTTTGGCCTCCTGAAGACATACCACTTCCCGTAGTGCATGACGAGTTCCCAGCCTTGCGCTCCGAGTTCGTTCAGCTGTGTCTCCAGCCTGCGCGGACTGAACTGCACAGCGGAGACCAACTTGTACTCCCACATCCGACGTTTTTCCTCTCGTCTGCCCAACTTGCCTCACTTTACCCCTGCGTCTCTCCCCGCCCCAAGAAATCTGCTCCCGCCCCCTCACAACCTGCATGTGATACGGTGACTGGGATGTCTAGTAATCGACAAGGAGGCGCACATGATCGAGCAGTACACCGGGTTTCCAGAGAATGTGCTTGGCCTGCGCATTAGTGGGCATGTCTCGCGTGAGGACTATCAGAGAGTCGTGAGCCCAGCAGTGGATGCGGCCCTCAAGCGAGCGCAGAAGGTGAACATCTACGTTCAAGTGGACAACGATTTCTCTGGCCTGGAACTGGGCGCGTTGTGGGACGACCTCAAGGTGGGCATGGGACACCTGCGGCAGTGGGAGCGCATCGCCGTCGTCACCGATATTGCCTGGATTGCCAACGCGCTCAATGTCCTCGGCTTCCTCAAGCCCGGTGAGGTGGAGGTCTTTCCGCTCTCCGACGCAGGGAAGGCGCAAGCGTGGATCACCGAGGCTCCTGCGCCCACGAGCTAGCGGACGAAGAAACGCTGGGTGAACGTGGCGATGAAGGTGATCTCGATGAACAGCCCCATGATGGCCTCGCACGCCGCCAGGATCGTGATTGGATCGTCCAGGGCAAGCCCGCCACCGGTGAAGAATCCACGACCATGAAACGAGGTCACGCTGAAGACTAGAGCAGAGATTGGGGAGTTTATTGCTTCATGTCCACCGATGCCTAGGATTCCTGTACTGATAGCGAAGAACGCGCCTGCGAAGGCGAGGATAACAAATACATAGGTCAAGAAGCTGCGACCTGGCTTGAATCCGTGACCAGAGACCAAATCAAGCAAGAGAGAACCTAGAAATTGCGCCAGGCGAAAGCGGTGTAAATAGACTCGGCGCTGGCAGACCTGCGCGCGGTAGGTGAAGCGGTCTGCCACTTCACTTAGTCCCTGCGCGCGAAGTTGGGCCGAGAGTTGTCGATAGGCGCGGACGACTGCTTCTTGGTGGCTCGCCTTCGCCCTCGGCTCAGCCACCTGCTCATCCCCCAGGATAGAGACCGCATTCCACACGATTTGGGTGAGGTTCACTGCGCCAACCCCTCCCCACTAGATATCTCCCAATCGTGTCTTGTGGTTGAGAACAGCAGCGTTCAGGCTTGTCTTGCTGTCGAAGAAGGCCCCGCGGAGGTCAGCGCTTTTCAGATGGGCTCCAAAGAGGTAGGCGCGCTCGAGGTGAGCTCCGCGGAGGTCTGTGCCCTCCAGGTGCGTCCAGCCGAGAATAGCGCCCTCCAGATGGAGATAGGGCACCCCTCCGAACCTATCGTGTTCGCTCTACTCGGCCAGCCAGAAGACATCGGCTCCCGTCAAGTGTGGACCTGCGGTGCCGGTTCCTTTCCACCCGTCGCTATCAAATGGACCTCTCCGCGCGCTATAGCCTATCTCGCTCTCCCAAAGATCGAGATAACCCTGCAACTCTGCCTGCCGCTCCTCGCTGATCGGGTCGCCCCACCGCGTACCAACTGCCTCTGGATGCGGACATGCGCTGGTTGCCTGCTGATCACTCATCGCTCACTCCTCTCGCTTGC
This sequence comes from Ktedonobacterales bacterium, assembly GCA_036265775.1. Classification (GTDB taxonomy): domain Bacteria; phylum Chloroflexota; class Ktedonobacteria; order Ktedonobacterales; family JADMIN01; genus DASWAC01. The sequence continues at coordinate 1,803 of DATAOM010000510.1, forward strand.
CGCTACTATACCGGATCGGGCGATCGGAGTTCAACACATGAGCGGGTTGAGTACGTAGCGTATGGAGTGGCGCTGTCTCCTACACCTCCACCACCACTGGTAGGATCATCGGGCGACGCTTGAGCTGGCTGAAGATGTACTCGCTCAGCGTGTCGCGCACCTTGTTCTTGATGAAGCCCCAGTCCGTCGTACGTCCGCGCGTCTTGGACAGTGTGCGTATCGCGTCCTCGACCTTGTGGCGCGCTGTGTCCAGCAGTTGCTCAGACTCACGCTCGTAGACGAACCCGCGCGAGATCAAGTCTGGGCTGCCGAGGAGCTCGCCGGTCTCGCTATCAACTGTCACGACGACGACCAGCACGCCATCGCTGGAGAGTACACGGCGGTCGCGCAACACCACCTGTCCCACATCGCCGACACCTAGCCCGTCTACATAGACGTTGCCGCAGGGAACCGAATCCACCACGTGAATGCCACCGTCGGCGCTCGCCTTGATGACGTCGCCATCCTGCGCGATGACGATATTCTGTTCCGGCACCCCCATCTGCATCGCCAGCCGCTTGTGCTGCGCCAGCATGCGATACTCGCCATGGACCGGCATGACGTAGCGCGGCTTGAGCAGCGCCAGCATCAGCTTGATCTCCTCGCGGCTGCCGTGCCCGGAGACATGAACGCGCGCCATCCCCGGCGCGCCCTGATAGAGCACATTCGCGCCGCGTCGCATCAGATTGTCAATGTTGCGGTAGACGGCGCGCTCGTTGCCGACGATGGGCGTCGAACTGAGGATGACGGTGTCGCCCTGCTGGATCTGCACGAAGCGATGATCGCCGTTGGCGATGCGTGTCAGCGCGGAGGTCGGCTCGCCCTGGCTGCCGGTGCAGATAATCACCAGCTTCTTCGCAGAGATAGAGTTGATGCGGTCCACCTCGACGAGGACGCCAGATGGTATGCGCAGGTACCCAAGCTCAATCGCCATCTGCGCGTTGTTGACCATCGAGCGACCCACCAGCGCAACCTGCCGCCCGTGCTTTACCGCCGCGTCCACCACCTGCTGCACACGTGAGATGAGCGAGGCGAAGGTGGCGACGATCACACGTCCCTCCGCGCCGCCGATCAGGTCGTCGAAGGTCTGGCCGATGGCGCGCTCGGAGGGTGTATGCCCCTCGGCCTCCACGCGCGTCGAGTCGCCGCAGAGCACGAGCACGCCCTCATCACCTATGCGCGCCAGCGCGCTAAGGTCCGCGGGCTCGTCGATGGGGGTGTAGTCGATCTTGTAGTCGCCGGTGTTGACGACGATCCCCGCCGGGCTGCGCAGGACAACCGCCATCGCGTCGGGGATACTGTGGTTGACATGCAAGAACTCGACCGTGAAGGCTCCAGCGCGGACCGGCTTGCCCGGCTCGACGACCTCCAGATGCGCGCGGTCGAGGATGCGCCGCTCGCGCAACTTGACGCCGATCAGGCCGATGGTCAGCTTCGAGGCGTAGACCGGGGGGAAGCCCAACTGCGGCAAGAGATAGGGTAGCCCGCCGATGTGGTCCTCATGCCCGTGGGTGATGAAGATCCCGCGAATGCGATCCAGCTTGTCCTGCAGATAGGTGACATCGGGAATGACGAGGTCCACGCCGAGCATCTCCTCGTCGGGAAACATCAGTCCGCCATCCACGATGACGATATCGTTCCCGTACTCATAGACGCTCATGTTCTTGCCGATCTCGCCCACCCCACCTAGCGGAATGATGCGAATTGGCTGCGCGCGCGAGGGAGTTCCACGCTCAGGAGCGCGCTCGGATGATTGCTCTGTTCTGTTCCGCCTTCTCAAACAATACTCTCCTTGTATGATGCTGGGAGTGTACGCCGCCGGTTCCTCACAACGACACTGCGAAGAAATTGCGCTGGCGACGAACCTGCTCCCAGGAGTCCGCCTGTTCGCGTTCCTTTCACTCTATCGCAGATATCACACCGTATGCGAGAAAGCCGCCGGATAGCCCACGCTCCGCGATTGCCGCCACCGTGGCGTGCGTGCTACGCTGTCGCCAGGAAGCTAATGTCATGGCGAAAATGACTGAACCGAGGGTAATCCCATGAGCGATACGGTGAAGCGTGAGGCGACAAAGAAGACCGCGAAGGCGAATGGGCAGAAGCCAGTAGAGCCAGCAGATCCAGCGGTCAGCGCGAGCGCCGAGGAGTGGCGCGCGACGACCTACCGCCGCGCCGTCGAGCGCGCGCCCGAACGCCAGCCCTCCTTCACCACCAGCTCCGAGATCGAGGTGCAGCCGCTCTACACCGCCGAAGACTTGCGTGATTGGAATCCTGCGGAGAAGCTCGGCTACCCCGGCGAGTATCCATATACACGTGGCATCCAGCCGACGATGTATCGTGGACGCCTGTGGACGATGCGCCAGTACGCTGGCTACGCCACCGCTGAGGAATCCAATAAGCGCTACCGCTACCTGCTTGAACATGGCACGACTGGTCTCTCAGTCGCCTTCGACCTGCCAACGCAGATGGGCTACGACGCCGATCATCCGCTGGCAGAGGGCGAGGTCGGCAAGGTCGGCGTCTCGATCTCCAGCGTCGAGGACATGCGCACGCTCTTCGACGGCATCCCGCTGGAGAAGATCACCACCTCGATGACGATCAACGCGACAGCGGCGATCCTCCTCGCGCTCTACATCGCCGTCGCCCGCGAGCAGGGCGCGGACATGCGCAAGCTCTCCGGCACCGTGCAAAATGACATACTCAAGGAGTACATCGCGCGCGGGACGTACATCTATCCTCCCGCGCCCTCGATGCGCATCATCACCGACCTATTCCGCTACTGCGCCGCCGAGGTCCCGCGCTGGAACGTCATCTCGATCTCTGGCTATCACATCCGCGAGGCCGGCTGCACCGCCGCGCAGGAGATCGGCTTCACACTCTCCAATGGCGTCGCCTACGTGCGCGCCGCGCTCGACGCCGGGCTGGACGTGGACGCCTTCGCCGGACAATTGTCGTTCTTCTTCAACGGCCACAGCAACTTCTTCGAGGAGGTCGCCAAGTTCCGCGCGGCGCGGCGTATGTGGGCGAAGATCATGCGTGAGCGCTTCGGCGCGAAAGACGAGCGCTCGCTGCTGCTGCGCTTCCATACGCAGACGGCGGGCTCGACACTCACCGCCCAGCAGCCCGACAACAACATCGTGCGCACGGCCTATCAGGCGATGGCGGCGGCGCTCGGCGGCACGCAGTCGCTGCACACGAACAGCAAGGACGAGGCGCTAGCGCTGCCCAGCGAGGAATCGGCGCGGCTGGCGCTGCGCACGCAGCAGGTTCTGGCCTACGAGACCGGCGTGGCCGACACGATTGATCCGCTGGCCGGCTCGTACTATGTCGAGGCGCTGACCGACGAACTGGAGCGCCAGGCGTGGGAATACATCGAGAAGGTTGACGCGCTTGGTGGAAGTGTGCGCGCAATCGAGGCGGGTTACATCCAGCGCGAGATCGAGGAGGCCGCCTACCGCTATCAGTGCGAGCTGGAAGACGAAAAGCGTATCGTCGTCGGCGTCAACCGCTTCCAGCAGGCGGAGGAGCAGCATCCGGCGATCCTGCGCGTTGACCCTGAGTTGGGACGGCGGCAGGCGGCGCAGGTGGCGATGCTACGTGAGCGGCGTGACAATCTGGCGGTCGGCTCGGCGCTCGCCGCGCTGGATAAGGCCGCGCGCGGGACGGAGAATCTCTTGCCGCGCATCCTCACCGCCGTCGAGGCGCTGGCGACGCTGGGCGAGATCAGTGACACCCTGCGCGTCGTCTTCGGCGAGCAGCAGTCCGAGCGCAGCATGTAGAGAAGAAGCTGGGCCGCCCAGGAAATGATCCCGGACGGCCAACAAGATGCGCCAAGCGGACTACTCGTGCGGCTCTTTTGGTGTCTCCGGCGTGGCTGCTCCCTGGCCGTTGAGCGTCGCCGAGGGATGCGGCGCCTCGGCTGGCTTCGCGCCATTCGTCGGCGCAGCTTCCTCGACCGTCTCGCCGCTGGCGGCGTCGGTCTCTTTCAGCCCTGGCACACGGCCCATCAGGTCGCTCATACGCGTGCCGGTCAGCGCCTCCAGCAGCAGCGGCACCTGCGCCGCGATGTTGACGATGTCGCCCGTAAGCCGGTTGGCGCCGAGGTTGCCATTTGACCCACCGCCAGTCGAGACGATGCTGATCTTGTCCACCTTGGAGAGCGGCTCCGCGATGGCGCGCACGACATCCGGCAGGTTCGTGATGACCTTGTCGAGCACGGCGGCCTGGTTGTACTCGTTGTACGCCGCCGCCTTCACGCGCATCGCCTCGGCCTCCGCCTCGCCCTTCGCGCGGATGACATCGGCCTCCGCCATACCACGCAATCGCGCCGCCTCTGCCTCTGCCGCGCCACGCACCTTCGCCGCTTCAGCCTCAGCCGCCGCCTGCGCCCGCAACGCCGCCGCGCGTCCCTCGGCCTCGAGCGCGATACGTTGCCGCTCAGCCTCGGCCAGAGTCTGCACGCGCTGCCGTTCTGCATCAGCAGCGCGGACGACTGTCGCCTCAAGCTCCATCTTGCGGCGCGAGGCCTCAGCCTCCTGCACCTTGATCTGCGCCGTCTTCTCGATCTCCTGCGCGCGCGCCGTCTCGGCGACGATCTGCTGCTGGACGATCTGCTGCTGGAGGTCCGACGCCCGATCTGCGACGACTTGCTGCTTCTTTACCTCGGTGTCATAAGAGGCGCGTTTGAGGGCGAGGTCGCGCTGGAACTCGGACTGTTTCGCCTGCGAGACCGTCTCGGCGGCGACGCGCTCCTGATCGGCTGCGGCGCGGGCAACCGCGGCCTCGCGTTGCGCGTTCGCCTGCTGGATCTGCGTGTCGCGCGCGGCCAGCGCGACCGCGACGTTGGCGTCGCGCTTGACGCGCTCGACGTCTGGGCGGCCCATGCTCTCGATGTATTGGTGGTCGTCCGTCACCTGCTTGATGGTGAAGGAGACGACCTCAAGGCCCATCTTCGCCAGGTCCGCCGAGCTGGTGGAGCGCATCTTCTCG
>DATAOM010000511.1:0-8612 GCA_036265775.1 Ktedonobacterales bacterium
GACAGTTCGAGCCGCCAGAGATGATCGTTGGTGGGAGCTTCCTGCTGACGCGCGATGATCCCGCCGCGATTCGCGCGCGCGTCGCCGCCTATCGCCAGCACCGCAAAGATACGCAGCCACCACAGCCAAGCGCTGGCTCAGTCTTCAAGAATCCGCCGGGCGACCATTCAGGGCGGCTGGTCGAGGCCGCCGGACTCAAGGGCGCGATTCACGGCGGCGCGCAGATCTCGCCGAAGCACGCCAACTTCATCGTCAACAACGGCGGCGCGACGGCGGCGGACATCCTCGCGCTGATCGCCCTGGCCCGCCGGACCGTGCTGGAGCGCTTCGGCGTCGCGCTGGAGCTAGAGGTTGAGTTGCGCGGCGACTGGTAGCGAAGACAAGTGGCGGAAGCGCTTTATTGATGCGATTGATCTCGCTCACCGGCGGTTCGGCTTGATCTCACATGGCGAACACGCCAGGAGAGGTAAACTGAGCCAATATGCATTTCCAGAAACAGCAGCGCAACTCCGACAATGAATAGCGGCAAGAGATTTGGGTGATATGGGAGAATCATTGCAATGCAACTTCCGAAGAATCCCGCCGCACACCATCCCGTAATACGTGACGTCCATTGGCTCCGCCAGAAGAGAAACCCGACCGCAAAGCTGGTATATATGAGAATAAAAGCTCCCAGCAAGAGAATACGCACTATGTCTTCGTCCAAACCACGCGCAACAAAATAGGTTGGCGCAAAGCCGATCAATCCTCCAACAAGTATCCCAATTCGATCAGTCCATGCCAAGTCATTGCGGGCGTCCATCGCTAATATCCCGAATAGAGCGTTTGCCACTGTCTACCATAACTGGGTTATGGCGCGCGCCAAAAGCGTATCCTATTACAGGGATTGAAACAAGAGGGCAGCGGACGTAGCCGGCATATTCCGCCACTGGCTCCTGCGCCTTGTCGCTCGATGTAGGTGTCTGCTATGCTACGCGCAATCCGCCTGGGCTGATCGCAGCGCCCGCGAGCGGCAGGGTTCCGAGGAGAAACACATGGAGACCACCGCCGCTCCCGCTGGCGTCGCCGCGCCGACCGAACGCGCCTCCATCGGCAAGCAGCTTGCCATCAACATCTTCTGGTTCGCCAACAACTTCCACTGGCTCGCCATTCTCAACGTCCTCCTGCCCATCGTCGTCGCTACGCAGCTTCCCGCGCACGACAAAGGGCTGAACTTCGCGCTGATCGCCGCGCCAGGCATCCTCGTTGCCTTCTTCGTCAATCCGCTCACCGGCGCGCTGAGCGATTACGCGCGCTTCAAGCTTGGTCGCCGCCGTCCATTCCTGATCATCGGCACGATTCTCAACATCGCCGTCCTGCTCGGTTTCGCCTATTTGGCCTATACCGCCGACGGTTCCGCGCTCGGAACGACCCAACTCATCATCAGCCTCTCGGTCATGTTCCTGCTGCTGGAGTTCTCGAACAATTTCGCCAATTCCCCTTGGTCGGCGATCATCGCGGACGAGATCCCACCCGCGCAGCGCGGCTCCGCCTCCGGCTTCTATGGCCTGATGACGCTGCTCGGCACGGTGGCGGGGGTTGTCGTCGCAGGCGCGCTCGTCACCGAGACGGCGAATACCCTGCTCTTCAGGCAGCAGGTTGTCATTGCCTATGCGACCGTCGCCGTAGTCCAGGCCGTGATCGTGACTATCACGGTGCTGACAGTTAAAGAAAAGCCACTCACAGAGCCACGTCCCCTGCGCTGGAAGGAGTTCTTCTCGCGCTTCCGGCTGGAATCACGCAAGTATCCCGACTTTACCTGGGTGCTGCTCACCCGGCTGCTCATCATGACCGGCATCTGGGCGGTCAACTTCTTCCTGCTCTACTACTTCGCTGACGTCATCGGTCTCACGGGGAATCACTCGGTTTCCGTGTTCGGGCTGGAGATCTCGACGGCGCAGGCGGCGGTGGCGCTCTTCCTGCCAATCGTGATGGTGACGGCGGCGCTGACGGTCTACTTCGCAGGCTGGCTCTCTGACCGCGTGGGACGCAAGGCGCTGGTCTATATCTCCGGCGCGATGATGACTATCGTCTGCATGATCTTCATCTTCTTCCAGAACTTTGAGGCGTCGCTGATCGCGGCGGCGTTCTTCGGATTCGGCTATGGCGCCTACACCAGTGTCGACTGGGCGCTGGCGACCGATGTGCTGCCGCCGACGGACGAGGCGGGCAAGAACATGGGCATCTGGTCGGCGGCGGGGATCATCCCGCAGGTGATCGGTGTCGTGCTTGGCGGCTCGCTGATCTACGTCCTGCAGAGCGCGCCGGGGCATCTTGGCTACACCGCGCTCTTCGGCGTCACAACCGTCTTCTTCCTGCTCGGCACCGTGCTGATCCGCCAGGTGAAGGGTGCGCGCTAGCCTGATCGTTACGCCATAGTGGACCTGTAGCGCGCAGCAGCGAGAGGGATTATCGCCACGCGTGGCCTCCTTGCCTAGGCGCAAGTAGACTCCCTGCCCATCCTCTCACGCGTTCGCTGCGAACATCCTGCGCACTGCGCACACCGATGACGCGGTTGACAAGCCTGTGGCATATGTGCATAATGGGTATATCCATGTGGAACTTAGTTGAGGGGTCGTTGATGAACGATGCGCGCGATCCAAACACCCTGCTTCCGTTGCCGCCCGCAAGCTACCATATCCTGCTCGCACTAGCGGGAACGGAGCGACATGGGTATGCCATCATGCAGGAGATAGAGCGCGCTACTGATGGTCGCATGCGCCTGAGATCAGGGACACTCTACCGATCCATTCATCAAATGCTTGAGGCGGGATTGATCGCCGAAGTCGATGAGCGACCCGATCCAGCGCTCGACGATGAGCGACGACGTTACTATCGCCTGACCGGCTTCGGAGAGCGCGTCGCACGGGCCGAGTCTTGGCGTCTTGCGGCGCTCCTGGAGCAAGCGCGAGCAAAGCGTCTGCTTCCCGCCGATAACGAGCTAGCGCCGGATGAGGCGTGAGGAGGCGCCGATGAACCATGCAGCGCCACGGAGCGTCGCGCTGGCTGTGTTGACGTATCGCGCGCGCCTGCGTCTCTACCCGCGCTCGTTTCAGCGGCGCTTCGCGGACGAGATGATTCAGGTATTTCGTGTCACGTGCCACGATTCATGGCGGCGCGGCGGCGGATGGGAGTTGTTTGCGCTGACGCTTACGACAGCGTTCGATGTCACGATTACAGCGACTAGAGAGCATGTGACGCGGGGAAGGCGCGCATGGGGAGAGGTGATGGCTCCAGGAGCGTGGGATCGACCTGGCGGTTTCATGGCGGCAGGCGCCATCGTTCTTGGCGCGTTGGTAATGACCTTTGGTCCTCTGCGCGCGCCAGCAGGGCAGCCTGTCTCGCTTACCGCTGACGATGTGATCAACGGCGTCCGATTTCTGAGTGTGGCGATCGTCCTCATCGTCATTGGCGCCATGGTACGAACGCAACGAACGTGGATAGGGCGTTTCTCAGGTCGTGTCGCGCTGATCGGGGTCGGCCTGCATTTCTTCTTTGTCGATCTCTGGCTGGCGACCCCGCTGCTGAACGCCCATCCACAGGTACGATCGATTCTGGCCGCATGGGGAGGCTCGCTGGTCGCGCTCAGCCTGCTTGGCGGCATCGGGCTCATCATTTCGACTGTACGGTACCGCGAGATGGAGGACTGGCGCGGTGGGGCGTTACTTTGGCGGCGCTGGGCGCTCGTTGGGAGTGGTGTTGGCCTCCTGATGGCGCTCTTCCTCCATGCGCGCATGAACCTCGGCACATTTCTGCTCGTCGTCGGGGCCTTCACTGCCCTAGCGGTGTGGGCCTATCTGGCGGGAACCACTCTAGGGCTATTGCAATCCTCGTGGCGCGCCCATGCGTTGCGCCAGCCCACCAGTTGAGAAGGGAGCGGCAGGGAAATCTGACGGAAACGAGCGAACGCTGAGTAGAGACGCACGCTGGAGGTGGAATCATTCATGTCGAACACGCCCACATCGGTCGATCAAGCGGCAGGCGGCGCTACCCTGGCTCTCGTCAGTCTGCTGTTCGGTATTGGTTGCTTTGTCCCTGGCATTGGCGTCATTGCGGCGCCTATCGCGGTGATCACAGGTATTGTGGCGCTGCGCCGATCGAAGCGATATCCGGCTGGGCAGGCTAATCGCGGACTAGCTATTGCCGGGATTATCCTGGGATGCGTCAGTCTGGCGCTGTATCTCCTTGTCGTACTGATTTTTCTTCTACCGTCGTTCGGAATTCATGACATACGTATCTTGTCCTAGCGATCCGGCCTTGCTGGCCTCAATTGGGCCTTATCGATCGTGTGAACAAGAGTAGCGCCCACTCTCTCTAGCGCTGTGACGCCTCTTTCTGCTCGGGGCCACGCTCATCCTCCAGATGAAAAGCGCGCGCTGATTAGGGTATCCTATCGTTGTCGAATGCTCGCGCCGCCTGTGATACACTGCGCTGGCGAACATTTGTACAACAGGGCTGCACTAACAGCTTACGAAAGGGCGCGTTATGGACTCCACTGCCTCCGAGAGCGTGGCGCCGCTGGGCGAGCAGGTGGAGCATGACCTGCGTGAGGGTGGTCTCCTTTCAGAAGCGCTACCAGGCTATGAGGAGCGTCCGGCGCAGATCGAGATGGCGCGTAGCGTCGCGCAGGCGCTGGAAACAGGCGAGCATCTCGTTCTGGAAGCCCCCACAGGTGTTGGAAAGTCGCTCGCCTACTTGCTTCCCATTGTGCGGTCGGGCAAGGTGGCGCTGATCAGCACCGCGAATAAGGCGCTGCAGGAGCAACTCTTCTACAAGGATATTCCCTTCATCCAGCAGCACATCGAGCCATTTCCCGCCGCGCTGGTCAAGGGCATGGGCAATTACCTCTGCCTCGATCTGCTCGAAGAAGAGCGCGCCTTCCAGCTATACACGCGCCAGACGGCCTTTGCCAAGATGGAGGAGTTGCTTGGCGACTATGGCCGCTGGGATGGCGACCTCGACCTCCTGCCGATGGCCCTGGCGCCAGATACGCGGTCGCGCGTCGCCGCCGACAACGAGCGTTGCGCGTGGCGCGCCTGCGCGCTCTATCAGGACTGCTACGTGCGCGAGATGCGCGAGGCGGCGCGGCAGGCGCGCGTGATCGTCGTCAACCATACGCTGCTGTTGCTGGACGCGGCGATGGGGGGCTGGCTGCTGCCGGAGCGCGACCTGATCGTGATTGATGAGGCGCATCACCTGGAGGAGGAGGCGACGCGAGCCTTCACCATCACCGTGACGCCGGGGCGGGTGCGCAGCCTGCTCGCGCAACAGCGGCTCCAGCAGAACAGCGATCCGGCGGTTCAGCAGCGCGTCCAAGAGGCGAGCGCGGAGGCGTGGGACGCGCTCGCGCGGGCGGGACGGCCCGACGCGCAGGGACGCCAGCGGCTCACCCGGCCCATCGAGGAGGGACTGCGACTGGCTGGAGCGCTGACGGACCTTGCGACGAGCCTGCAGGAGCGGCGTCCCCTGACGCTCGATGAAAAAGAGGACATGCTCTACGAGAAGCTGGTCAAGCGGACGCGCGTCCTTGCGGCGGACACGCGCATCGTCTTCGGCCAGGAGGCGAAGGAAGAGCGCGTCTACTACGCCGAGCAATCTGCCTCGCGGCGTGGCAGATCCAGCCAGCCGACTCAGAGCGTCTCGGCGGCGCCGCTGGAGGTCACGGAGCTATTGCGCGAAAAGCTCTTCGACCGCATCCCGGTGATCGCGACCTCGGCGACGCTCGCGGTGGGGGGCGATTTCTCGTTCTTCCGCTCGCGTGTCGGGCTGGTGGGCGCGCAGGAGGCGACGCTGCCTTACGCGTTCGACTATCGCAACAATGCGCTGCTCTATGTTCCGCGCATGCGTAATGAGCCTGCCTATGGCGCGGCGGGCGTGGCGTACCTGGACGAACTGGCTGGGGAGATGGAGCGGCTGATCGAGGCGTCGCGTGGGCGGGCGTTCCTGCTCTTCAGCAGCCAGCGCGCCTTGCAGCATGTGCTCAAGAGGCTGGAGGACGGTCCGGCGGGAAGCCAGTTCACGTTCCTCGTACAGGGTGAGGGGCTGAACCGCGTCGAACTAACGCGCCAGTTCCGCATGCGTGAGCGCGCGGTGCTGTTTGGGCTGAAGAGCTTCTGGGAGGGTGTGGATGTCGTGGGCGAGGCGCTCTCGCTCGTCGTGATCGACAAGCTGCCGTTTGACCCGCCTGATGATCCGGTGAACGAGGCGCGGGTGAGCGCGATGAAGCAGGCGGGACAGAACTGGTTCGGCGGCTACGCGCTGCCGATGGCGATCCTGCGGCTGAAACAGGGCATCGGGCGGTTGCTGCGGACGAAGGATGACCGTGGCGTGATGGCGATCCTCGACAAGCGGCTGTATACCAAGAGCTACGGCGCGGAGACGCTGCGTGCGCTACCCTCCGCCACACGCACTGCCGACATTGCCGAGGTCCGCCGCTTCTTCGATGAGTAAGTAACACGAATTCGGGATAGCAGGCGGCCCGCGCCGGCGAGTTTAGCGGCGCCACCCTGCGGCTCCGATTCACCCGCCAGGCGGCTGAAGGTTGACCAGCAGGGTGGCTCGTCCCCATGGGGCGGCTACTCCTCTAGCGCCGCATGCCCTACTGTGGTGGCCACACCATAGATCTGGCCGGCTTCCTTGATGCTACGTAGCGCGCGGACGCTGTGGAGCGCGCGGGTCGTCTTGGGAACGCCGCCCAGCACAGGCAACAGCGCGATGGCGTTGACGATCACCCCTCCCCGATCGCCTTTGCCGAGGTTCGCCAGCAGGTCGCGGGCCGCGCAGCACGTGCCGATGATGGGGATGAATGCGAAGATCCCCTGTGTCAGATAGCCGGCGGCGCCGAGGTTGTCGGCGAAATCGCCAATCAGCATGCCTTTGAGGATATCGATCGGCCACACGGCAGGCTGGCGGTGGTTGCGGGTGGTCACAGCCGTCGTGGGGCTGAGCTGTTCGTTCACGATAGTTGCTTCCTTCTCCTCTACCCATCACATGAATTCAAAGCATGCAGCAAAGCTTGCGGCAAGGCGAAGCGCGGGGAAATGACCGCAGTACCGCCCAGTGGACCCAACCGGCGCCGTACTCTGGCGGCTTTTCCTCGCTGTCTAGTTGGATGGGCCGCAAGTATATTCCCTGCTGGGTTACACCCCCTGCCAGGCGTGTGGTGGCGCAAGAATATGGGATTTTTCACCTTGGCGCTGGTTCGGGATACGCTGGACTTCGATGAGTCAGTGGAGGTTAAGGCGCAGCGAAAGATGCGATGTTATTGGGTACGGGCAGGAGGGCAGATGGCAAACGCGGTCGAGTCGATGCAATTGATGTCTGTCTACTGCCCGAGATGAACGTGCGATGAGATGGCCAGCGGAGAGCGGAGGTGCGGCGCGAGGTCGACAGGGCGGGTAGAGCTCGGCGACTGCGCTCTGGCCCCCACGAGGCGCACCGCCGATCTCACCGAGGCGTGTCACTTCTTCGCCAAGTAGGCGCGCCCTACCCGTCCAGACTCAACTCTTGCAGTTCTGCAGCACGAGCGCGCGATGACGTGGCAGCTTCATCCAGGACCAGCGCTACACCAGATTGCCGGGCGATCAGACAGGCCAGTTCTCTCCCGCTGAGGAGCACACCGCCATCTGGCAGGAGCGCCGCGGACGGCTTTACTTCACCACCGGCGCTCCACCGGAAGGCAAACTTCCCTGCAGCTCCGCTCACACGATAGGACTGCGGCTGGCCGTCCTTGGTCGTGAGCGTCAGCGTTTCAACCACCTCCCATGGCATGCTGAGCGTCACCGTTCCCCACGCGACGTGCAAGCCCGAAGCGTCCGCGCGCGCCTCGCGCCGCATTTTCCCTTTTGGCGTGAAGAGGCGCACGAGATTGATCAATCCGCCGAGGCCAGCAGTGACCAGGAAGAAACTCACGAGGCTTTGTCCATTCTCCAGCAAGGCTGTCGCAGGGGAGGTATTTGATGCGGTAAAGCTCGCGACGATGCTGGAAATGAAGGCTGCCATAGCTGGAACTCCCGCGACGCCACCTAGCGCGATGAGCGTCCAAAGCGCAATCAGGTAGGCGTTCAGTGTGCGCAACCCTGGCAGCCGGTAGATATAGACCTCGCCGGGCATGGTGAACAGGCGCGCTGGCAGGAGATCGCCTCCTGGAGCGGTTGGCGTTGCTTTGCTCCGTTCACGCGAGGCGAGGACTGGCAGCAGGACCACTCCGTAGAAGATCGTCACGAGGCCAAGCGCGCCGAAGGCCACCCCGCTGATGAGGTTGAGCGAGGAGATGGACGAGAGCGGCCAGAGGATGACGACCGCGCCGAGAGCCGCGCATCCAATCCCCACGACGATGGAGGAGAGTGCGAAGGCGAGCAGTGTGGGCCAGCGCCGCTCAGTCTGCCGTATGTCGTGTGGCGCGCGCGAGGCGCTCGGAGCCGGTCGCCCCGCCCTGCGCAAGCTGATGTACGGTGTGCGCAACGGCAATCCCGTGCGCGCGGCGATGACATTCAGCGCCTCGCTTAGGCGGCGAGTCATCTCATCCTGTGAGATTCCATCCGGCTCGTAGATTTGCTGTCTATTGGCTCCGC
>DATAOM010000512.1:0-4304 GCA_036265775.1 Ktedonobacterales bacterium
TGAACGGCCTGCGCATCATCCTCGATGACTATATCTCGCAGCGCGGCGCGCGGCTCGCCGTGCAGTCCGTGCTCTTCCTCGTGGCGATCACATTTTGGCTGCTCGGCACGATCACCATCATCACGTTCCAGCCTGGCGCGAATCTCGCCAGCGCGCTGCTCGGTCTTTTCGGACGCTAACCACTCGCAGCTTGCGCTACGTCGCAGTAGCCGGGGCAGGAGACATATCCCATGAACTACCACAAGTTTGATGTCGTGATCGTCGGCGCGGGGGGCGCCGGACTGATGGCCGCGATGCAGCTCGCGCACAACTCCAGCATCGCCGTCATCAGCAAGCTCTATCCCACCCGTTCGCACACCGGCGCGGCGCAGGGTGGCGTCGCGGCAGCGCTGGGCAACCAGGAAGAAGACCACTGGAAGTGGCACATGTTCGACACCGTCAAGGGTGGCGACTACCTCGTAGACCAGGACGCCGCCGAGGCGCTGACGCGCGAGGCCATCGACGCGGTCTATGACCTGGAGCACTGGGGGCTGCCCTTCAACCGCACCGACGACGGCAAGATCGACCAGCGGCGCTTCGGCGGGCATACGCGCAATTTCGGCGAGGGCCCGGTGCGCCGCTCGTGCTACGCCGCCGACCGCACCGGCCACATGATCCTGCAGACGATGTACCAGCAGTCGGTCAAGAACCAGGTCCACTTCTTCAATGAATACCTGATGCTCGATTTGCTGATGAACGACGGGCAGGCGTGTGGCGTCGTGGCGCTTTGCCTGCGCGACGGCTCGATTCACGTCTTCCATGCCAAGGCGATCGTGCTGGCGACCGGCGGCTACGGGCGCGCCTGGCGCGTCACCAGCAACGCGCTGGCCTGCACCGGCGACGGCATGGCGGTGGCCTACCGACGCGGCGTCCCGCTCGAAGACATGGAGATGTACCAGTTCCATCCCACCGGCCTCTACAAGATCGGCATCCTGTTGAGCGAGGCGGCGCGCGGCGAGGGCGCCTACCTGCTCAACAGCGAGGGCGAGCGCTTCTGCATACGCTACGCGCCGACCTTGCAGGAACTGGCGCCACGCGACATGGTCTCGCGCTTTATCGTACAGGAGATCGCCGAGGGGCGCGGCATCGATGGCAAGGACTACGTCTATCTCTCGGTCACGCATCTGGGCAAGGAGAAGATCGACGCCAAGCTGCCCGACATCACCGACTTCGCGCGCAACTACCTCAGCGTCGAGCCATACTACGAGCCGGTGCCGATCCAGCCGACGGCGCACTACGCGATGGGCGGCGTGCCGACCGACATCGACGGTCGTGTGGTGATGGACGAGCAGAACACCGTCATGCCTGGCCTCTACGCGGCGGGCGAGGTGGCCTGTGTCTCGGTGCATGGCGCGAATCGCCTCGGCACGAACTCGCTGGTGGACCTGATCGTCTTCGGGCGGCGCGCCGGCAAGCACATCGCGCAGAAGTGGCTGCCGGAGGCGGAGTTCGCGCCGCTGCCAGAGGACGCCGAGGCGCGCGCGATCGAGATGGTCGAGGGGCTGTTGGGGCGAAAATCTACCGGCGTCACGCAGGAGGCGATTCGCCAGGAGATGCGCGACACAATGATGGACAACGTCGGCGTGGTGCGCGATGAGCAGACACTGCTGGCGGCGCGCGACAAGATCGTGGACCTCAAAGACCGTTATGCGCGCATCAGCATGATGGATACGACGCGCACCTTCAACACTGAACTCATGGAGGTGCTGGAGCTGGGGATGCTGCTGGACTGCTGCGAGGCGACGGTCGCGGGGGCGCTGGCGCGCACGGAGAGCCGTGGCGCACACTATCGCCGCGACTACGAAAAGCGCGACGACGCGAACTTCCTCAAGCATACGCTGGCGTACCAATCGGAGACGCCGGGGCAGCCGGAGCTACGCTACAAGCCGGTCGTCATCACCGAGTTCCAGCCCAAAGAGCGCAAGTACTAGCGCCACGCTGAGAGAAGGAAGGGGAAACATATGGCGAACGGCAAGGACACCGTGGCGCTTCAGGTGAAGATCAAACGCTACCAGCCGGAGGGCAAGGCGGGGGGCAAGGCCGAGGCCTACTGGCAGGAGTTCCGCGTCGAGGCCGAGCCGCGCGACCGCCTGCTCGACGTGCTGAACAAGATCAAGTGGGAGCAGGACGGCACACTGACCTACCGGCGCTCCTGCGCGCACGGCGTCTGCGGCTCGGACGCGATGCGCGTGAATGGCAGGAACCGCCTTGCCTGCAAGCTGCTCGTGCAGGACGTGGGCCGCCGTATCAACATCGAGCCGATGCTCGGCTTCCCGGTCATCCGCGACCTCGTCGTGGATATGGACCCGTTCTTCGCCAAGTATGAGAAGGTCAAGCCGTTTCTCATCAACGACGAGCCGCTGCCACGCACTGAGCGCCTGCAATCGCCGGAACAGCGCGAGCGCTACGACGACACGACGAAGTGCATCCTCTGCGGCGCCTGCACTGGCTCCTGTCCCTCGGTCTGGGCCAACCGCGAGTGGGTCGGTCCCGCCTCTATCGTCAACGCCCACCGCTTCATCTTCGACAGTCGCGACCGGGGCACACCAGAGCGTTTGCAGATTCTGGGCGACCGCAACGGCGTCTGGCGCTGCCGCACGATCTTCAACTGCTCGGAGGCCTGCCCGCGCGGCATCCACGTCACCGAGGCGATTGAGGAAGTCAAGCGCGCGATCGTCTACAACTCGAACGAGGTCGAGTAGTCTTGACGCGCCTCAAGCGCTCCCTACTGCCCAGCGCCACATCATATAAGTTGGCGCAGCGCGTCGCGCGTTCCTGTGTAGAAACTGGCTGTGCCAGCGCGGCTGGGTGGCGCGTTACAACAGGTGCAGCGCGCCCGCAAGGAGGTTGCGCTTACGCAGAAAGGCGCTGATGTGGACATTTCGGTGATCATCCCGGTCTACAACGAACGCAACACGATCCTTGAGGTCGTGCAGCGGGTGCAGAAGCAGCCTTTTGATAAGGAGATCATCATCGTGGATGATTGCTCCTCTGACGGCACGACCGCGATACTCAAGGAGACGGACTGGCCAGACAACGTGCAGGTCTTCTTCCACACGAAGAACCTGGGCAAAGGCGCTGCGTTGCGCACTGGGATTCCCCACGCGACGAAATCGATCACCATCATCCAGGACGCCGACCTGGAGTACAATCCCGACGACTTCGGCGTCGTGCTCAAGCCGATTCTCGACGGTGTGGCCGATGTCGTCTATGGCTCACGCTTTCTGGGCATCCACCGCTCGTTCATGCTGCACCACTACGTCGGCAACAAAATGCTCACCATTATGACCAATATCCTCTACAACAACATCCTCACCGACATGGAGACCGGCTACAAGGCGTTTCGCACGGAGATCATCCAGAGCGTCAAGATCAAGAGCAATCGCTTCGATTTCGAACCGGAGATTACCGCCAAGGTGCTGAAGAAGGGCTACCGCATCTACGAGGTGCCGATCTATTATGCGGGCCGCGACTATGCTGAAGGCAAGAAGATCACCTGGCGCGACGGCTTCTCCGCCATGTGGGCGCTCCTCCGCTTCCGCTTCGTGGATTAGGTTGGCGGAGAAGCGTGGCGGATTGACTTGTCTCTGGGCGCCGCTCCGGCTGTCAGGGTGAACCATGGAAGATCGCGCTGAGATAGCCGTGAGGCGTTGCCCTAGGTACAAACGACCACGCAGTTGAGCGAGTGTTAAACTTGCAAGATTACGCCGTTGTACACACTGAACCATTCTGAACCGTAGCGCCACACTTCATCATGCCGCGTTCGACGTTAAGGGCGCTGACGTTAGCTGAAGAAGGGAAGCGCATGGCATGATTGGAGATCCACGGCCGCCTACGGCACGGCGTTTTGGCACGTCTCAGAACGTTACGGTGGGTGTGCTCATCTCAGCCCTCATCGTCACTGGCGTGGCAGCGTTCATCGCAAATCGTCCCCTCTCCAACTCGCCACAGACTGCGGCGTCCGCGAGCGCCACAGCGACCACATCCCCCACGCCGCCACTCGTGCCCAAAGGCAATGATTGGACGCACTATCGCTTTGACCTCTCTGGCACCGGCAACAACCCCGAGGGGCTTATTAACTCCACCAACGTCTCACGGCTCAAGCAAGCCTGGACCTGGGACGCGCCCGACACCTTAGCCTCCACTCCCGCCGTCGTGGGGCGGACGATCTACATCCCCAGCGGCAAGACGCTCACCGCCGTCAACCTGCGCACCGGCGCGCCACTGTGGAGCTACGCCACCGACACGAAAGGCTTCATCAACTC
>DATAOM010000513.1:0-4615 GCA_036265775.1 Ktedonobacterales bacterium
GGTACGCGAGGAGCAGGGGCTGGCGTATGACGTGGGCAGCGGCGCGATCCACTACCGTGACACGGGGGCGTTTGTCGTGACGGCGGGCGTCGAGCCATCGCATACGACCGAGGCGCTGGAGGCGATTCTGTCTGAGCTTGCGCGCATGCGCGATGAGCCGGTGAGTGAGGCGGAACTGACGCGCGCGCGGGAGTATGCGCGTGGACGCACGACGCTTCGCTTGGAAGACACGCGCAGCGTCGCCTCATGGCTGGGCGGGCAGGAGATCCTGCTGAACCATATCGTCGATCTGGACGAGGTGCTGGAGGAACTGGGGCGCGTCACTGCCGAACGCGTGCAGCGGCTGGCGCAGAAGCTTTTCCGCGATGAGTGGCTGCGGCTCGCGCTGGTCGGCCCGCACGGCAGCGAGCGCGAGTACGACGAACTGCTCCACCTGCCGTCATGAGCGACGTTCAGTCGCCTCGGTCGGCTCGCCCGCGGCCGGCTCACTTGCCTTGATCTGAGCCGGCTCTTGCGTGGGAGGCGCCTCGCTATCGGACTGCGTCTGCCCGGCTTGTTGGCTAGATGGAACTTCTGATGAATCCGGCGCTGATTGGCCTGTTTGAATAGACGACGCCTCTGGTGAATGCGCTGATGACTCTGATGTTGTCGCAGTCTCGTTCGTGCTCTCGGGCGCATCGACCAGCGATCCCTCGACGATCTGCTCCTCTGGCGGCGGAGGCGGCGCGGCGACCGGCGGGTTGGGTGGGGGCGTATCCTTGTAGCGTGGTCCAGGAGGCGGTGAAGGCGTCGTCGAGGTCGCCTCGTTCTGTCCGGTCAGCGACGACCAATCCATCTCCTTGGCGGCGTTCCGTAGCTCGCGGAAGGCTTTGCCCAGCGACGACCCCATCTCGATCATGCGCTTGGGGCCGAAGACGAGCAGCGCCAGCGCCAGAATGATCAGGATCTCGAACCAGTGTCCCATATGTCCTCCCGCCTGGGTTATCGCGTGAAAGAGTGCGATTCTCTAGTCCTTGCCGGCATACTTCTGTATGTACGAGCGGCGCAGGCGCTTGGGCATAGTATAGCGCCTCATTTGTCGAGGAAGATGAAGAGCGCCATCGCGTCGAGCCGCATGATGTCTTCCTGCGACCCCTGCGTCTGAATCGCTCCTTGCATATAGTTCGAGGCGGGATTCTCGTCACCCCAGAAGATATTGGCGAGGTCCTCGCTGGAGCCACGCACGATCAGATCCGGTGTGTCGCGCAGCCCATCCTCGACAGGGCGCAGCTCCCCACCCTTGATATCCACCGTGAAGGCGGCGTCCACATCCGTCGCCTGAATGTGCATCAGGCAGTTCCAGTCCTTCATTGTGCGGCGGACGCGCTCGTTGGCCTGGCCGCGCGTCACGTAATCGTCTAGCGCCTCGCGTAATTCTTGCTTCGACGCCATCGCTTCACGCCTCTCTTCCTTGCGTCTTGCTCACACCACGGGTCATTCCAACCCAGCCAGTATCTCACGTGCGGCGCGTGCGCCTGCCTGGAGCGCGCCATCCATATAGCCGTTCCACTCCGTCGCCGTCTCGGTTCCCGCCCAGTGAAGCCGCCCAATCGGCGCGCGCAACGCCTCGCCATAGGAGGTCAAGACGCCTGGCGGCAAGAATCCCGCATAGCAGCCACGCGAGTACTCCTCCTCCGCCCATGAGAGTTCGACATACTCTTGAGGAACACGCGCCTGCTCGCCAAAGTAGCGCGCGAGACAGTTCAGAACCTCGGCGCGGCGCTCCTCCGGGCTGCGCCTGCCCCAACGGCGGCCTTCCTCACCCTCGATGAAGCCGAGCAGGATGCCCGGCGAGCCGTCTGGCGGTGTGTTGTCGAAGGTGATGCGCACCGCGCCACTGTCGCTGGTGACCTGGCCAGTCAGCCCATCCTCGCGCCAGAAGGGCCTCTCATAGAGGCACTGGACCTTGATGACCGTTCCCATCGGAATGCGCTGAGTGAACTGGTCGCGGTATCCCGGAAGGGCAGGCCGATAGCGCAGCCGTCCCGCCAGCGTCGGGGGCAGGGCGATGATCGCACGCTCGGCGCTTATCGTGACGCCATCGGCCTCAACGCGCACGCCACGCTCATCCTGCGCGATGGTGTGGACCGGCGCATTCAGGATGACACGCTCGCCCAGCGCGGCGGCCATCTTCTCCGATAACTGCTGTGTCCCGCCAACGCACCGGCTCTCCTGCGCGCCGCCGGTGATGGCGACGAGATCCATCAAGTTGCCCGCCGAGTGAATATAGAACAGCACGTGCAGGAGTGAGACGTCGCGCGCTTCGACCGAGAAAACCGCCTGGATCACCAACCCCATCAGCTCGCGCGCCTCGTCGGAGCGGGCGTTGGCGCGAATCCAGGTGTCGAAGGTCTGCGCGTCCCACTCCAGCGCGTTTGACGCGATCCAGGGCGCGTCCAGCGGGACCTGCGTCGCCATCATGTTCAACGTCAGCATCGCCTCGACCGCGTCCGCTGAGACAATCGGATCGTGTGTCGGAATCGCGCCGGAGTAGGTGACTCGCTCGCCACGGCGATACTCGATATTGTTGCCGGTGTCGTATGTCTTGAAGGTCTGGACGCCCAATTCCCCGGCGAGCGCGAGGACGCGCCGCTGCGTCGGCCCAATCCACTGCCCACCAAGGTCGAGGAGCGTACCGTCGCTGGCGGGGCGGGTCCAGGTGCGTCCGCCGACCCGATCACGCGCCTCTAATATAAGCGGCTCAACGCTCGCCGCGAGCAGCGTCCGCGCCGCCATCAACCCGGAGAGACCCGCACCGACGATTACGACATCGGCCCGACGCTCACTAGGGCCTGCTATGGAAGCGGTAGCGTCGCTTTGCGTGGCGGCGCCATCAGCGCCAAAAAGCCTGGAGAAGACGCCCATCGTGTGATTGCGCCGCGCACGCGCGGCCTTCCCTTCTTCGTAGCGTCTCAAGCCCGTGAGTCAATCGAATGCGTCGCGTCGCATTCTAACATGTCGGCGCGGGATGCAGGTTGGCGTCGCCCCAATAAAAGACAAGGAATGACGCGGGCGCGCCAGCAGGGAATGCCCCCACCAGAGCGCCCAATATCAGTCACTATCTCGTCGGAACTGCTGCCTACTGAATCATCCCGGCGAGGACGACCAGCACAACGGTGATCGCGATGAGCAGCAGCGGCGCGCCGACAACGAGGCCAAGCCTGACGTTGCGCGACAACTGCGACTTGCCGGCGAAGTAGTAGACGATGGGGCCGACGATCGGCACGGCGAGCACCAGCGCGCCCCAGCCGAACTGCGCGCGCGTTGAGAGTTCCTTGCGGTGGGCGATCTCCCAGAGCGCGATCGCGACCCAGGCGGCATAGAGGGTGAAGAAGAGGAAGTTGCCGAAGAGCGCGAGCAGGATCTGGAAGATCGTGTAGGCGGTGAAGCCGAGCGGCTGTAGCATCGAGGGGCCTCCAGACGGAACTTGTGGCGGGATGCCGTTGCGTGGCAGGCTCGCCGCCAGGGGGAATGGCTCGGTGAAGATGTCGCCGCGCGGCGCGTTGACATCGGGCATGTTGGGCTGTAACGCTGCTGGCGGCGGAGGGACGGTGCGCCAGTCGCGCGACTTGTAATTCGGGCTGCTGTTGTAGCTGTCGCGCGCGTAGAGCAGCAGGGTTGGCCCCATATCGCCACCGCCGACTTTCGGGAGCGGCGTCCCGCAGGCGTGTGTCACCTCCAACAGCGGTGGTAGGGTGGCCTTTGCCTTGTTATCGCTGAAGCAGTTGCCTGGGCCAGTCGGCGCGGAAAGCGCCATATCGGCGACGCCAGAGTTCTTGATGGTGTTCTGCTCGACGACATTGTTCGAGGCGACGAAGAACTGCCCCTTGGTGATGATGCCGCCGACGAGGATGCCATACAGCCCCTGGTCGTGGACGTTATTGCGCGCGACATAGTTCTGGTTCCCGGCCATCAGGCCGATGCCCACGCCGAGCACGGTGCGCTCGCTCTCGAAGGCCGGCGCGTCTTCGTTGTTGTTGTCATAGACCTGGTTGTCTTTTATCGTCGCGCCGCGCTGGGGCGCCAGCCCCTCGCTGAGCAGCGTGTTGGGCACGATGCCGGCGGCGTTCTTCGTCCAGACCGAGTCCTTGATGACGAGATTGCCTCCGGCGTTCGTCCCGGAGTAGCCCAGGCCGTTCCACTCGGAGTGAACGTCGGTGATGAGCGCGTCACAGGGGAAACACTCGCCGATATAGAAGCCTGAATCTGGACTTCCCGAGGCGAGGCTGTGGTCGAACTCGCCCTTGTTGGAGGTGCGGGCGTAGATGCCGTAGTCACCCAGATCGTAGGCGGTCAGATAGCTGCCGCGATAGCCGGTGACGCCCTTCCAGAAGAAGCCGTTGCCGACATAGTGGTGGGCCGTCATGTTCTCGATGATGACGTAGTTCGCCTCGACGTAGAACGCATTGGGGAGGACGGGCTTGCCGCTGGCGTCACGTCCATCCAGCTCCACGCCCATGCGATCTTCGCCACGAATGGTGATGCAGGGCGTCTTGACATCCACCGCCTCGTGGTAGACACCTTTCGCGACGAGTACGATGTCACTCTGATTCGCGGCATTCACAGCCGCTTGAAT
>DATAOM010000514.1:0-2932 GCA_036265775.1 Ktedonobacterales bacterium
CCACATGACCTGGGCGCTCCTTGGCCCCCACCTGGCGAACGCGGGCTACTTCGTCATCGCGCCGGACCTGCGCGGTCGTGGCCTCAGCGGCAAGCCACCCCAGGGCTACGGCGTCGCCATTCATGCGGCGGACCTCCTCGCCCTGCTCGACGCCCTCAACATCCGCCAGGCCGATATCGTCGGCCACTCTCTCGGCGCGGTGATCGCCATGTATCTCGGCGCTGTCCATCCCGCGCGCGTCCACAAGCTGACGCTGATCGACGCGGGCGGCAAGATCCCCGAAGACACCGCCCAGGCCATCAGCGCGTCGGTCTCGCGTCTCGGCGCCAGCTATCCCTCGCTCGACGCCTTTCTCGGCCTCATGCGCCAGTTGCCCATGATCACGGAGTGGACCTCACTCTGGGAGGACTACTTCCGCTACGACGCCGAAGTCCACGCAGATGGCACGGTCGCCTCGCGCGTTCCCAAGTCTGCCATCGAAGAAGAATCGCTCGCCCTCGCGCTGACACGCAGCGAAGCCTTGCCCGACCTGATTCACAAACCAACGCTGCTTATCCGCGCGACAGTCGGACTCCTCGGCCCCGATCGCGGCTTCATCCTGCCACGCGACGAAGCTGAGCGCGTCCGCGACGTCATCGCGGGCTGTCAACTAGTCGAGATCGCCGACACCAACCACTACACCGTCGTCACTGTCCCTGCCTTCGCCGACGCCGTCAGCGCCTTCCTCTCCGCCAGCGCCTGAGCGGACGCATCCACTTCGACATGTGGCGCGTGAGCCAGAGAGGAGACGGCAGTGCAGGAGCGCGACGGAGCAGCCGATAACTATGTGCTGGGGCACACGCCGTGGGCCATCCAGCGCCTGCTGAGACTCGGCCAGATTTACCAGCCGTTCACCCGTCGTGTGTTCGTTGAGGCTGGGATCACCGCCGGAATGTCGGTGCTCGATGTTGGCTGCGGGCCAGGCGAGGTCACTCTGCTCGCCGCCGAGCTGGTCGGCGCCTCGGGCAGCGTGCTCGGCATCGACGCCAGCGCGGACATGCTCGAGGTCGCCCGAACCCGCGCGCAAACCGCTGGACTTGAGCATGTCTCCTTCCAGGCCGCCGACCTGCGGACCTTGGTATTGGACCAGCAGTTCGACGCTCTGATCGGCCGGTTTATCTTGATGCACCTGCCAGAACCAGAGTCGGTCCTGCGCCAGTTGCTTCTTGCGGTGCGTCCCGGCGGGATTGTCGTCTTTCAGGAATATGATCTCTCCAGCTTCGCCGACGCCTTCTATCCGCCATCCTCGCTCTGGGAGCAGGCATGGCGCCTCTCCACGCTCACGTTTCAGCGCGCAGGCGGAAACCTCCATGCGGGGATGCAGCTCCCCTCCATGTTTCGCGCCGCCGGATTGCCCACGCCACACATGAGCTTTGAAGCCTCGATCGGCGCAGATCCCGACTGGCCGGGCTTCGAGATGCGCGCTGCGGACGTGCGCCAGTTTCTGCCGCTCATCGTGCAGTTTGGCCTGGCTACCGAGGAGGAGATCGACATCGATACCCTGGAAGACCGGCTACGTGAGGAGACGGTGAGCAACGCGGGAGCCGCCCGCCTCCCTATCCTCGTCTCCGCATGGACGCATACACTTTCCTAGAAAGCCGCGCGCATACTACAGCCCTGAGAGCAAGTAGCGCACCGGCGCCGCCGGCAGCGCCTGAGCTGGACCGTTCACCATTTGCCGACCCACCTCATCTGAGGTCAAGGCGTCTTCACAAAGAGTGAGGGATAGACGCATGAATCGCACGATTGTCTTCATCCACGGCGCCTGGATGACGCCCCGCTGCTGGGAGCCATTCGCATCCTACTTCTCGGCGCGCGGCTACACCTGCCAGACTCCGCCCTGGCCCTTCCATGACCGCCCAATCGATCAATTGCGCGCGCAACCCGATCCCGGCTTGAAGCGTCTGGGGCTTGGCGAGATCATCGACCACTACGCGCGCATCATCCAGGAACTTCCCGAGCCGCCCCTCCTGATCGGCCATTCCTTTGGCGGGCTTATCACCCAGGTGTTGCTCGACCGTGGCATGGGCTCATGCGGCGTGGCGCTCGATCCGGCCCCGCCCCGTGGCATCCTCGGCGCGGCCTATCCCACGACCACCCGCTCGTTGTTGCGCATCATCGCGACGCCCGGCGGCTGGTCAAAGATCTTTCACTGGTCACTCGGCGAGTTCTCGTATGCTTTCGTCAATACGCTGCCCCCCGATGAGCAGAAGCGCATCTATGACGAGTATGTTGTGCCGGAGGCGGGACGGCTCTTCTTCCAGAATGCCTTCTCGGCGTTCAATGCGCGCACGCCCGGACGGGTCAACTTCAAGAACGGCCAGCGCTCTCCGCTGCTCATCATCGCGGGCGCGAAGGACCACATCGTCCCCGCCGCGATGGTGCGCGCGAACTACCGCAAATACAGCCAGAAATCGGGCGCGCTCACCGAGTATCACGAGTTCCCTGGCAGAACGCACTGGCTCATCGCCCAGCCTGGCTGGGAAGAAATCGCGGCGTACGTCGATGACTGGCTGCAGAAGCGCGCGTCATAGACCCAAGATATGCCATTCGCAAACACGCGCTTCCGCTACTGACATACTGTTGTCACTCGCATCTTCCATACTGCTCTCAGGCCAGCGCGAATGGCGCTGGTAAGAGCGATCCACCACAGGAGGAAGATGCGATGCTCACCAACGGCCTACAGTTCGTCTTGATCCATGTCGCCGACCTCGACACGGCGCGCGCCTTCTACATCGAAAAGTTCGGCCTGACCATCCAGGCGGAGCAGCCCGGCTTCGTCCAGTTCGCCCAGCCCGGCGGCCAGGGCGCCTGGTTTGCCCTCAGCGCTGAAGATCCTAACGCTCGTTCTTTCAGCGACCCGGAGCTTTGGTGGTATGTTGACGACGCCGAC
>DATAOM010000515.1:0-8994 GCA_036265775.1 Ktedonobacterales bacterium
GCTCGAAGACACGCGTACGTCCGTACTTCAGCCGCCAGGCGCTCAGGCGGGACATCACCTGCTCGGCCACCCGCGCTCCAGCATTTGGATCGGCGGCGCGTAACCGCTCACCCAGCGCCTCTGGCTTCAGCCCATGATCGAACGCGGCGCTGGCGAGGTCGGGCGCAAGTGTGTAGAGCAGTCGCCCTCCGACGACACTGATTGGGCGCGCCCACTGCGCAACAGCGTCCAGCAGATCGGCTCCTGCGCTCAACGGATTCGCGGCCAGCGCCTGATCGCGCGTCAGCAGCATCGCCGGTCCCCAATCGTCAGGCAACGCCACATCCGTCGGCGCGACGTGTGCGTCCAGGAGATGCGCGCCGAGAGGCGTCAGGCGGAAGGCAATCGGCGCACGTATGGTCGCATCGTGCGCAATATCTACTGCGCCCCACCAGCGTAACGGTCCCGCAATCAGCGCGCGAATCCAGGCCCCCTCCGCCGCGCGCCACTCGCCCTCCACCGTCGCCCGCAGCGCCCGCTGGTCGCTGTCTATTCTCTCCAGCGTCCAGACTGGATGAGCGAAGGCGCGCTGCCGTCCACGCAGGAATCCCGGCTGTGCGCGCCAGACGAACGCGAGCAGGTCGTCGAGCGCGTACCAGGCGCCAGGCTGCGCGCGTTTGAGCAGCGCGAGGAGAAAGCGCCGCGCCGCGCCAACCTCCGCCGCGAGCGCCGCCCGGCTATATGCGGGGTGGCGCGTGTTCACCCGCGCGATGATCGAAGCGCCGGAGAGGTCGAGATCAACCAGTTCCGCGACCGAGTCTGTCTCACGCCAGAGAGCGAACGCGTGACGCAGCGCCCCTACCCGTTCATCCTGCGGTAGTCGAGCCAGATCAAGCAGCGGCTGCCCCGGCGCCTGCTCGCGCGCCCACAGCAGCAGACGCCGAGCCATGCGCGCCAGCCCTGGCTCCAATCCGGCGGCCCGCGCCAGTTCCGCCAGCCGCCCAGCAGAAAGATCGCCCACGACCCGTAGTGGCGCAGTTTGAGAATCCGTCTGCGAGGCAGGGCTGGTCTGGTCTGTGCGTCTGAGTGGGCCAAAAGGAGCTGGCGCGCGGGCAAGCAAGGCCAACGCAAGCAAAATCTCACGCGGCGACGAGCGCTCGACGCGCCAACCTGCCGTCGGAAGTGGCGCCTCTCCTTCGCTGACATTGAGCAATGCTTCGAGCGTATAGAGATCATCCGCGGCGGCGCGTGTCTCTGGGGCGATGCGCCAGCCCGCCAGCGCGCGCCACGACCGCTCTCCCGCTTCGGCGTGAGGCGCTAGAATAGAAAAGAGCAGCCCATGCCGCGCCAGCGCCTGCGCGTCTGCGTCAACCGCGCTGGTTGGACGACCCAGCCGCCCGGCGAGCGCTTCCAGGTCGGCGGCGGTGATGGAACCTCCCAGTGGCAGCAGCGCGCCGAAGAGCCAGCGTGAATGCGCGTCGAGCCGGGCAAGCGTCGCCTGGACATGCGCCGGATTCGCCAGGACCGCCGCCAGTCGTTCGCGCGCCTCGGACTCGGTGAGGTCGGAGCCGAATGCGCGGTGCGCCAACGCAAGCAGATCACGCGCAGGCAGACGCGTCAACTCGCCTGCGAGCGACATATCAGGCGCGGATGGCGGCCGCCGCTGAGGACGCCGCGCCTCACGCGCGCGAGCGGCTGGCTCCGCAGGTAGGCCACGCGTCAGGCCAAGCGTCAGGCCAGGCGAGGCAGACACGCGCGGCGGCGCCTCCTGCGCAGGCACGGAAAAGTCGCCCGGCGCGCGGGTCCACGCCGTGAGCAGCGCCGCCACATGCTCGCAGCCAGGTCCATCGCGCAGCGGAGACTCTCCCGCACTAGCAGGCGTGTGTGCGGAGCAACTCCAGCGGAGCGCGGGATTCGGCGCGCTATCTGTGACCTCAGCAGTGACGGCGAGCGTAGTCTCGTCTGAGACCGTCGCTTCGAGCTTTGCGCCATCGCGCCGCGCGTGCGAGACCGCCTGCCGTCCAGCAAGCTCCAGTCCGCGTGTCGCCGCCTCGAAGCCGCAGAGACGCACGATATCCGCCTCGCGCAAGCGCAACAGGGCGGAGGGCAGCGATGCGTTCATCAGGATCGCGGCGCGGAGACCTCCTCCTTCGAGCGCGGGGAAGAAGCGCCGCCTCTCCTTTCTGCTTGACTTCTTACACGCTACATGATACAGTGTAAGCGTGGGACATCAACGCGCCTATCGTTATCGCTTATATCCGACGCCAGAACAAGCCGCCACGCTTGCGCGGACGTTCGGCGCGGCGCGCTATGTCTACAATTGGGCGCTGCGGTTGCGCACCGACGCCTACTATGAGCGCCAGGAGCGGGTCAGTTACGCCGCTACCTCGACGGCCCTGACCGCCCTCAAGCGCGAGTCGGGCACGGCATGGCTCAACGAGGTATCCAGCGTCCCGCCGCAACAGGCGTTGCGCCACCTGGACCGCGCCTTCCATAACTTCTTCGAGGGCCGCGCACGTTACCCTACCTTCCGGAAAAAGCGCGGTCCCCAGACGGCGGAATACACGACCTCGGCCTTCCGCTATGACGCGAGCACCAGAACGCTCACCTTGGCAAAAATGGATGCGCCAGTACGTATCCGCTGGTCGCGGCCATTGCCTGATGGCGTTTCCCCTAGCACGGTCACTGTCAGCCGAGATGCGGCTGGGCGCTACTTTGTCAGTCTTCTGGTGGAGGAAGACATCGCGCCACTGCCACCTGTCACCGCGCAGGTGGGGCTGGACCTGGGGTTGCGGGACACTGTCGTCTTTCATACCGGAGAACGGGAGGGCAACCCGCGCTTCTTCCAACAGGATGAGGAGCGCCTGGCAAAGGCCCAGCGCTGCCTCGCCAAGAAACAACGCGGCTCCAAGAACCGTGACAAGGCGCGTCGCACGGTTGCGCGCATTCACGCTCGCATTGCTGACCGTCGCCGTGATTTCACGCACAAACTCTCGACCCGCATCATTCGTGAGAACCAAACGATTTGCATCGAGAGCCTGCACGTGAAGGCGATGGTCAAGCATCCCACCCTGGCGAAAGCCATCCATGATGTCGGCTGGGGTGAGTTCGTGCGCCAACTCACCTACAAGGCTGCCTGGTATGGCCGCACGTTCGTCGCTATCGACAAGTGGTATCCGAGCAGTAAGCGCTGCTCCAGTTGTGGGCATGTACTCGGCTCCCTCTCCCTTGATGTGCGCCAGTGGACGTGTCCTATATGCGCAAGCGTCCATGACCGCGACGTGAACGCTGCTAAGAACGTATTGGCCGCTGGGCTAGCGGTGTCAGCCTGTGGAGAGGCTGTAAGACCGGGACGGGTTCGCCCGCCTTCGGCTGGCCTCGGTGAAGCAGGAATCCCCCGGCTTTAGCCGTGGGGAGGGTCAAGAACGCCTCCGCTTCTGGGCTTCTGGGGATTCTCGCCTTGCCTCAACGCCGCTTCTCTGCGTCGAGTATGCGCGCCGCCGCGCCGGAACGTCAAATACCGCCCCATTCTAGTCCGGATCTTGACACTATCCTCCTGGCGATGGAGGGCACGGCAATGCCTCGTTTTGTACAACGCGATGGCACGACCGAGTATGAGCTGTTCTTCGTTGTCATAGCTCAGTACAGCAGCGATCAATCCACACATGGGGCGTTATAGTGGGCGGCGAAGGTCAAGTTGGTTCTGCAATTCGGAACAGAGGCGCTCATTTGCCAATCATTAGGTCCTCCTGCCAGGCACCGACGAGCGACGCGCCTGCCATGCTGCCTGCCAAGTCGCTGCTATTTCGCGATAACGACGTAATTCGAATTGCAAAAGCATTTTGTTTCCATAAATAGCCACCGTCGTTGGGCAGCGGCGTATACCTTCATCGCATGCAATAAGGGCTGCCTCTCTATCTCCTAATGCCCGTAAATATCGCGCTGCAGTGACCCAAACCTGCGGTTCATTGAGGTCCGGGTCATCGTAACGAGTGGATGAGTTAGGAATCGTCCCTTGCGCTATGAGCTGGGCCAGGAGAGTAGCGCGCTGCGAGCGAATGGGTTGGTCATCCGGAGCGATCTCGACCGCATGATCAAATGCCTTCAGGGCATCCTCGTAACGCTCCAAGTCAATGAGAATAGTGCAGAGATTTGTCCAACCGATGGAAGCGGAAGGTTTCAACTCAACAAAACGCTCACTGGCAGCAAGGGCCTCGTCAAGGCGCTTTAGATGGTACAGCGCAGCGCTATTTACCAGCCAGGCGTCATGAT
This sequence comes from Ktedonobacterales bacterium, assembly GCA_036265775.1. GTDB lineage: Bacteria > Chloroflexota > Ktedonobacteria > Ktedonobacterales > JADMIN01 > DASWAC01. Next base: position 4,252 of record DATAOM010000515.1, read on the forward strand.
GCAAAGGGCGAAGCACTAGAGCCTCGTTGCTCGCTTCAAGCGCCTTAGCATAGTCGTGAAGATCGTTATAGCTTCTCGCTTGAACGAGTAGCGCCGCCACCAGTTCAGCCGATCCTTTCGATGAGCCGAGCGGCGTGACCTCTTCTTCTCGCAGCAGGCGCAGCGCTTCCCTGCTCACGATAACAGCGGCCCTATAGTGTCCCAGCATAGCGTGAGTCTGGGCAAGGTCGACCAATGCCTTGACGTTACGCGGATCCAGCGCGAGGGCATGATCAAGAGCGCGTTGCGCTTCGGCATACCGATCGAGTTCACGAAAGATATAGGCTTGACCCCGCCACGCCTCAGAGTTGTCAGGCGCAATTGAGATGGCCCACGCAGCATCGGCGAGTGCTTCCTCGTGTCGACCCAATTTACTTAGCGCAGTGGCGCGCTGCATGAATCCAATAGGTGAAGAAGGATTTAGCGCTACCACGTGTTCTGCCGCCTCCAACGCTGCTATATAGTTCGCTTCCTCAAAGTAGACAAGGTGTTTGAGTTGCCAGGCTTGGGCTAGGTGCGCAGGGGATGCGGCGGCTATATTGGACGCGCGCTCGGCAACCTCCATAGCGTCCGCGAGATGATCCTCATCAATCAAGAGACGCCCCATAACCACCAACTGGCGCACTTGTTGCGACGCCTCTTGCGCTTCACTCATGCAAGCCTCGTTTCGCCATTCATCATTTCCTGGTGATATCCTACGCGATTTGACGCATCCGCGTGATCGCAAAACAGCCCCTTGCTAAAGCAGGGGGCTTCTGACCTCTTTCTGCAAAGAATCTGCAAAGTTCTGAAGTCCAATCTGGCTCTGCCTGCGTCGTTGGCTGCCCCAGGATGATACAATCGCCTGAGACACGTCCCCCCTGGAGGAGCGAGACAGCCATGAGCGGCGCGCGGTCGCGGGTCCGGCGCTCGAACTGGTCGCTGCGCATCGTCGCGGCGATCCTGAGTGCGCTCGCCTTCGTCGGATTCTGGCAGGCCGCGTCTGGCGCGCCTCGTACTACCCCTGCGCAGCCACCGACTCCTACTCCGGGTGAGTTCTCGCCGCCAACGCCTGGCGGCGTGCAGCTTCCCGGCTCCTTCGGCTCGCCGCACGGCGGCACACGCGTCTCGTGAGCAAGCCGGTATGACGCGCCTGATCACCCGCCATCTGCGCGGGATGAACACCGACTTTCATCTCACTGTGCGCGGAGAAGATCCATCTGTGGCAGAGGCCGGGCGCGCGCTGGATGCGAGCGTCGCGTGGCTGGGCGAGATCGAGCAGACGTGTTCACGCTTCCTGCCGGAAAGCGAACTCTGCGCGCTCAACGCCTCGGCAGGACGCCCATTCGCGGCGAGCGATGATTTCTACCCTGTTGTCGCATGCGCGATAGATATGGCCAAACGCACAGAGGGCCTTTTCGACCCGACCATCCTGCCTGCGCTGCTTGCCGCTGGCTACACGCGCAGCTTCGACGAGATTGGCCAGCGCGAAATCATCGGCTGGGATTCAGGCGCACAGACTCCTTCGGACTGGCGGGGCGGACGCTGGCGCGAGATACAACTTGACGCGACGACGCAAACAATTACACTGCCAGCGGGCGTCGCGCTCGACCTGGGCGGCGTGGCGAAGGGCTGGGCCGCCGACGAGGTAGCGAATCGCTTCCTTGAAGCCTTGCCCGCGTACCTGATTGACCTCGGTGGCGATCTGCGCTTACACGGCGAGCCGGAGCCGGGCAAGGGCTGGCTGATCGGGATTGAGGACCCACAGGCTGCGCCTGGTCCGGGAGGGAGCGCCACAGAGCCACAGTATCTCGCCGCCGTCGAGCTGCGCCAGGGTGGAATCGCCACCTCCGGTCCGGCGCGGCGCTGGTGGCTACGAGAGGGCCAACGCATGAACCACCTGATCGACCCGCGTTCCGGGCAGCCGGTGGAATCCGGTAGGGATCAGCGCGCCATGCTCTCCTGCACGGTCCTGGCTGCAACTGCTGTGGAGGCCGACGTGTACGCCAAGGTCGCGTTTCTGCGCGGCTATCCCGCTGGCCTGGAAAGCCTGCCCGACGGACTGGCCGGGTTATGCGTCTTCGCGGATGGAACGTTCGCTGCTTCAGCGGGGTTGGAGACGTATCTGGCGGCGCAGGCGTCCTCAGAGGGACACGCGCATGCCTGATCCGCTGGCCACCGCGCGTCTCGCCACCTTGGCTGCGTCCCTGTTCACTGCCACGAAGAGCGCGGGCGTGGACGACCCAGCGCTCTGGTACGTTACACGCGGCGCGGCGGCGACGGCGTACTTGCTGCTCACCGCTGTGACGGCCTTCGGAATCATCCTCAGCTTTCGCGGCCTGGAAGGCCTCATGCGCGGCTGGCGCGTCTACGATCTGCACCAGGTCCTGACGCTGCTGCTGCTTGGCTTCATCGGACTGCATCTCGTCACCTTGTATCTCGACCCCTTCGAGCCATTCAGCCTGCTCAAGCTCGTCTGGCCCTTCGCCGAGACCTACCGCCCACTGGGAACGGCGCTGGGCGTCCTCACGCTCTACCTGCTCGTCCTCGTCGCACTCTCCTCCTGGGCGCGGCGGCTCCTCAGCACGCGCCTATGGTACCTGCTGCACCTGACCAGCTACGTGGCCTTCGTCCTCGTGACGATTCACGGACTGCTAACCGGCGCCGACAGCCAGACGCCCTGGATGCTCGGCGTCTACACCGGATCGAGCGCGCTGGTCGTCCTTCTTACGCTCGGTCGTATTTACTTCGCCGCGCAGGCAGCCCGCGAGCGACGAGCGCGATCTGCTCGCCCCTCATCACTGCGAGGCCGCTAGTGACTTACCGGCATGGTCACTTTCGCCTCGTAGCGGATGCCCTCACAGAAGACGCCGCCATAGAGGTAGGTTGAGCCGTCGTTGACGATGCGCTCTGGACTTTCGGCGCGCTCGGCGAGATATTCCAGCGTCAGGCGGTCGTGCTCCGCCAACTCGCTCTCGTTCATCCCACCCGCGCGGGCGCGGGCGGCGCGCTGCTCCCGCTTCGCCTGCGCCCCCTTGGAGTCATCGCGCATAGCCTGGAGCGCCGCCTGATATTCAGCGAGCCGCTCCACCAGCCCCGCCTTCGGATCGTCGCCCAGATCGCATCCCGCCGCCGTGAAGAGGCGGGGATAGGCGCGGACGGCGACCAGCCCCGCCGCCAGAAAGTGCGCGGGCAGCCGCCGCCCGATGTCATAGTCATGCTTGTCAAGTTCAAGCGCGCCGCGCGCGTAGCATTCCTGGAAGCGCGCCTCCAGTTCAGCGAGGCGTGGGCGATCGGGATGATAGGAGTGAATCAGGCCGCCATCCGGCTCGGCGGCGAGGACGCGCCCACCGGGACGCAGGGCGCGCCGCATCTCGCGCAGGACAGCGACGGGATCAGGCTGCCGCCAGAGGAAGGAATTGCAGAACACCAGATCGGCGCAGGCGTCAGGAACAGGCAATTTGTCTGGCGCGCCGACCGCGAAGGTGATGGTCTCGCCCCAGCCTTCCTGCTTCGCCAGCTCGAACGCCTTCGCCAGTAAGACCGGCTGCGTGTCGATGCCGATAACGGCGCCTTTGCTTTCCAGCATGCTGGCGATCAGCCGCGTGTACGCGCCAGTCCCACAGCCTACCTCGATGACCGTCATGCCCGGCGTGACCGCGAGACGCTGAAGCAGATACGGCAGATATTCGGGGTGGCGGGCGAAGAGCTGGCGGCGCGCCTGTTCGAGATACGCGCCACCGGTGAGGGGGATGCGCAGGTGGGTCGCGGTGGGCGAGTCGGTCGCGTCAATTGCCTCGCCGGGAGATTGCTCGTGTGAGTCGCTCACAAAGACCCCTCCCACCTGGCGGCGTGGCGATACGAATGGAGGTAACCGGCGGATAGACGACGAAGCGCCGCTCACCCCACATGCTAGCGGGCGGAACAGCGCCTGTCAAGCAAGGGAATAGATCACCTCTGACGGCTACTCTTCATCCTCGTCGTCGAGGTCCTCGTCTTCCCACTCCTCGATCTCATCATCCTCCTCGTCGTCGAGGTCGTCCTCGTCGTCGGTCCACTCGTCGTCATCTTCGTCGAGCAGATCGTCCTCATTTTCTTCGTCGTCGCGGTTCTCGTCCGCCGAGTAATCGCCGGGACCTGACAGAGAGTCCAAATCCGTGTCCATGGCGCTTGCGTCGAATGTCTGGAGCATAGAGCTTCTCTCGCCTCCTTGGAGGAGCAAAACGCGGCTCTGCAGTGGGCGCCGCGCTCTGGAATACATCGGCGCGCGTCGCGCCGGAGATGCGCTGGCGGTATTGTGGCCGCTCGGCGCTATGAACGTCAAGCGCAATGGCCATTCAAGGAGGAAACTATCGCCCAAGTGGGCTAGGGACCACCGGCTTACGACGACGGCGCGCCGGTAGGGCTGACTCCATGCAGGAAGTTCCAGGATTTGAGGTCGCGGTCGAGATGGTAGCGCAGGCTGGCGCGCAGCGCACCCTCCATCTCCGCGCGCACCTCGGCGTCGAGCAATAGGCGTGGGATCGCCTCCCAATTCGTCGTCTGGAGCAGCCGCAGCACCTTGAGCGCGCTGAGCGGCAGGCGGCGCTGCGCGTAGCGGCGGCAGTTGGGGCAGAGCGCGCCGCCCATCTCGGCGTTGTAGGCGTTCTCCTCGGGCTTGAGCGGCGTATCGCAGGAGACACAGTGATGCAGGTTAGGCCGGAAGCCGAGTTCATCCAGCAGGCG
>DATAOM010000516.1:0-4883 GCA_036265775.1 Ktedonobacterales bacterium
TGGACGAGGTGAACAACTCCTACACCATCGCCACGACGGTCAACACCGCCGACGAGGAGGCCGAGCGTGGCTACACGCGCTACCTCGACACGATTCAGCCACAGGCGATGGCGGCAGAGCAGCGTATGCGGGAAAAACTGCTGGCGAGCGGACTGGAAACGCCGGAGGGCTTCGCGGTTCCCCTACGCAAGCTGCGCGCCGGGGCGGAACTCTACCGCAAGGTGAACATCCCCATCCTCTCCGAGCTACGCAAGCTGGGGATGGAGTACGAGAAGCTGGCGGGCGCGCGCACGGCGCTCTGGGAGGGGCAGGAGCTTCCACTGCCGCAGATCTACCCCTTCCTGCTCGACCCCGACCGCAGCGTCCGCGAGCGCGCCTGGCGCACGATGGCCGCGCGCCGCATGCAGGACACTCCGGCGCTGACGGACCTCTGGCGGCGGATGATGGCATTGCGACGCCAGCTCGCCACCAACGCTGGCTTTGGCTCGTATCGCGACTACCGCTGGCGCGAGCTGTACCGCTTCGACTACGCCCCCGCCGACGCCAAACGCTTCCAGGACGCCATCGCCGAGGTCGCGGTCCCCGCCGCGCGCAAACTCAACGAGCGGCGCAGGCAGCGGTTGGGCGTTGAGGCGCTGCGCCCCTGGGACATGGAGGTCAACACCAGTGGCAAGCCACGCCTCCAGCCCTATGCGACGGGCGCCGAGTTGGAAGAGCGGACCAGCGCGATCTTTTCGCGTGTGGACCCGCAGTTCGGCGACTACTTCGAGACAATGCGGGCGGAGGGGCTGCTGGACCTGGAGAGTCGCGCGAACAAGGCGCCGGGTGGCTACTCGCTGGAATACAGCGTGCGACGCAAGCCCTTCATCTTCATGAACGGGGTGGGCGCGCACGATGATGTCGTGACGCTACTGCACGAGGGCGGCCACTCCTTCCACACCTTCGAGATGGCGTCGTTGCCCTACCTGCAACAGCGCCAGGAACAGATGTTGCCGATGGAGTTCGCCGAAGTCGCCTCGATGGGCATGGAACTGCTGGCCACGCCGTACCTCACGCGTGAGCAGGGCGGCTTCTACACCGAAGCCGAGGCGGCGCGGGCGCGCATCGAGCATCTGGACAGCATCATCCGCTTCTGGCCCTACATGGCGATGATCGACGCGCTCCAGCACTGGGCTTATGAGAACGAGGAGGGCGCCGACCTCGCCGCATGCGACGACTACTGGGCGACGCTGGTGGACCGCTACTGGCCGGATCAGGACTGGAGCGGGCTGGATGAGCAGAAGCGCGCCTCCTGGCATCGCCAGGGACACGTCTTCACCGATCCCTTCTACTACATCGAGTATGGCATTGCGGAGTTGGGCGCGGCGCAGGTCTGGGCCAACGCGCTCAACGATCAGGCGGGCGCGGTGGCGGCGTATCGTCGCGCGCTGGCGCTGGGTGGTTCCGCGACGCTGCCGGAGTTATTCACTGCGGCGGGCGTACGCTTCGCCTTCGACGCCGAGACACTGCGCCGCGCCATCGACCTGATGCTGGAGACGATTGACCAACTGGAGCCAGTCGCGGAGGGTTAGGCGGTGGGCTGTCCACTGGAGATCGCCTGCCGCGAACGCGCGCGCTGCCGCTCACGCGCCGCCTCGTAGCCCTCCAGGTCAACGTCCAGTCCGCGCTCACTCGCCAGTTCCGCCGTCAACTCCGCCGGAAAGCCGAATGTGTCCGAAAGGCGAAACACATCCTCGCCGTCCAGTATGGTTGCGCCGCGCGCCCGCGTCTCCGACTCCACGCGCTCGAACTCGCGCAGGCCACGCGCCAGCGTGCGCCCGAAGCGCTGCTCCTCGCGGGTCAGTTCGCCGAGGATGCGCTCTTCCTCGCGCGCAAGCTCTGGATACGCGCCGCGATAGGCTGGGATGAATTCGCGGGCAATCGCCGCCAGCGACGGCCCGCGGACGCCGAGCGCATGCGCGTTGAGCGCCGCCCGGCGGATCAGCCGCCGGCAGACGTAGCCGCGCTCGACATTCCCCGGCAGGACACCGTCCGCGAGCAGGAAGGTCGCCGCGCGGGTATGGTCCACGACGATGCGCCGTAGTCGTATCTCGCGCTCAGGTGGCAGATTGTTCGTCTCTGGCGCCAGTTCGCCCAGTCGCCGCAACGCCTCTGTGTAGATGTCGGTCTCGTAGACGGTCGCGCCCTCGAGCATCGCCAGCAGCCGCTCCAGTCCCAGGCCAACGTCCACGTTGCGCTGCGCCAGCCGCGTGTAGGAACCGTCCTCGTGTTTCATGTACTCCATGAAGACGTTGTTGCCGATCTCGACCCAGCGCCCGCAGCCACACCCTGGGCGGCAGACATCGCCAAACTCCGAAGTGTGCGGCAGGCCGGTGTCGTAGAACAGCTCGGAGTCCGGTCCGCAGGGACCTGTCGCCGCGACCGGCCCCCACCAGTTGTCCTCCTTGCCGAGCGGGAAGATGCGCTCATCAGGGATACCGAGGCTACGCCAGACCGTAATCGCCTCGTCGTCGCGCGGCGCGTCATCATCCCCCGCGAAGGCCGTCACCGCGATGCGCTCCTTCTCCAGCCCCAGCTCGTCGGTGAACCACTCCAGCGTCCAGCGCAGCGAATCGGGCTTCCAGTAATCGCCGAGGGACCAGAAGCCGAGCATCTCTAAGAACGTGCCGTGGCTCGCATCGCCGACCTCTTCGATATCGTCGGTGCGCAGGCATTTCTGCGCATTGGCGAGGCGCCGCCCCAGCGGATGCGGCGCGCCCAGCAGGTACGGCATGAGCGGCTGCATGCCGGCGACGGTGAAGAGCGCCGTCGAGTCGCCCGCCGCGACGAGCGACGCCGAGGGGAGAATGGCGTGGCCACGCTCCTGTAAGAATGTAAGAAACGACGTACGCAACTGATCTGCCGTGAACCTCATACCAATACCTCCAACCTGGATACCCTTTTCGGGCCAACAAAAACGCCCCCAGCGCTTTCGCTGAGGGCGAGCAGAAAACCCGCGGTACCACCTCATTTGGAGCCGATCCGGCGATCATGTCACAGGATCAGGGCTTCCATCTCGACATCCGCCACGCGCGCATGTGCTGCGCTCTGTGAGGGATGGCCCGTATAACGGCGAGCCGCCGCGAGACCTCCAGGGTGGCCCGCGCATCTGGGACGTTGAGCTTGCACCAGCCTCAACTCGCTGAGGAGTCCCGCGACGCGCTTCTTCCCCTTCAAGGGTCCGTTCGTTGTTCTGCTGTGCGCTCAGTGTATCACACAGATGGTGGGAGATGCGTCCTGCTTGTTCTCCTGGCTTGTTCCCGATAGAGGCTTGTGGTAGGATGGGCGCTCATTTGTTCAGGATCGGCGCCACATGGCGCGAGATCGGGAGCGCCGTTGATGAGTAGCCCCTGGTTCATTCCCGACGCGAAGCAGTGGCGCACGGAAGAGGACTATAACCCAGAGGTGGTGGATGCGCTGAACTGTGTCGCCCGAAAGCTCGCCCAGGATGGTGGCGTGGAGAGCAATATCCTTGACTGCGTGTCCCCTGTCATCGGCGCCAGCATGTCGAAAAGCCAGCGGTTGCGCGTGCTCTATGTCGTGTGCCTATGCCTGGCCGCCGAAGACCCTCCAGACGCTGCGCTTCCGCCGCTGCGCGAGGCGATTGCGCTCGCGAAAGAGCTTGGCGAGGACCGCGCCCGGATTGACCTGCTCATCCAGCGCGCGTATGTCAACCGCTACATCAACCAGGTCCCCGAGGGAATAGATAACCTGCGGGAGTGTGTGGAGGCGTTCGGAGAGCTGAAACGTCGCGGCGAGTGGGTTCCAGAAGATACGATCAAAGCACTCACGATCGGTGTGCGACTCGCCACTCTGGAATTTATCGTCGGCGAAGTCGAAGCGTCCAGAGGATCATTGAAGCAGGCGGAGGACCTGCTGGCCCAGGTCGGCGCGCATCTGGATTCGGAGGCGCGGCTCGCTTGGCTGCGCGCGCTGGTCGCGCGCTGGAGTGGCGATTATCAGCAGGCGTTGGTCGAGGCCGTCTCCGCCGTCGGCTATTACCAACAGATGCGTGACCCTGAGATGTTGAGCCGGATCGAGGGCCTGACCGGCGAGATCCTGCTGGACTTGGCGGAGCAGTCCCGCGCGTATGGGGACGAGGGGGCATGCGCCGAGTATCTTATGCGCGCTGAGTTGTACATCCAGCGCGCGATTCAGATCGCCGTCGCCAGCGATTATCAGGGCAGCGAATATGCGGCGCGTATTATCCGCGCACGCCTGCTACGCCTGCAGAGGACGCCCGGCGACCGCACACTCCTGCTGGAGGAACTGGCGAATGTGGCCAAGCAGCACCGTGATATGGCGCTGGTTTGCAAGGCGTACACCGCCATCGGCCAGGAGTGTGAGGCGGCTGGCAAGCCCGACGAGGCGAAGGAGTGGTATCGCCGCGCTATCGCCGCGCTCAAAGAGTCGAAGGCCCTGGCCGACACGGTCTGGGCGCAGCGAGCGCTCTGGCGGCTCGAAGGCGAGATGGATCCAGACGAATAATCAGTCGGGGCGCTTCCACGTCCCGAACAATCGCTGTGAGTGAACGCCTGTGTCTGGATTTTTGCCCTATCGTTGCTCTGACGCAGATTGGTTCTAGAAATTACGGCAGCCGCAGTTCACGATTGCGGTACTCATCATGTCCACTGCAAAGCCACGCCTCAAGGATCGCCTGGATCACGACGCCGACCGGCGCAGTTTGCGGGGTATACCATACACCGGGGCTGAATTGACCTTCCGGCAAATTCAAGAGGAAGGTCGCGAAGTGCGCTGGCATGGTGCGAACGTCATGCGTGAGTAAAATGAGATCATGCTCGGCGGCATACGCGAGAATGTCTGGGTCGGAAGCATCCGTTAGA
>DATAOM010000517.1:0-4013 GCA_036265775.1 Ktedonobacterales bacterium
GGTCCTGCTTGTTGTCGGGTGAAGTGCGGTGCGTCGGCAGCAGAATCGAGACGGAGGGATACTCATTCACAGCCTGAAGCTGGCGCAGGTCGCTGCGGTGAATCATGGGGCTGGCTCCTTGTAACGCGAGGACTTTGGATAGTGGTCGCCTTGTCTACCTCCCTCGTTATAGCACCAAGTGACATGCTCCCCACAGCAATAGCTGGGGGCTTCTCAGGCTACGCATGCGGCGACCCGCTACGTTCGCGCCTGACGGCTCTATCCGGGCCGACTTCGCTGCTGTTGAGCCAGTCGCAGAATGTTCAGGGCGGCATTGTGGTCGCGGTGGAGGCTCGTCCCGCACTCTGGGCAGCGATGCCAGCGAACGGATAAACCCTTAGAGACCAGCACGCCACAGCCAGAGCAGATCTGGCTGGTATAGGCAGGCGGCACAGCTACTACTCGCTTCCCGGCGCTTGCAGCCTTGAAAGTGAGGATGCTCAAGAACGCCGTCCACCCGGCATCGCTGATGCTCTTGGCGAGATGGTGGTTCTGAACCATATTGGCCGTCTGCAAATCTTCATAGGCGATGCTATCATACGCCTTCACCAGCTTCGCCGCTTGGCGGTGATGGAAGTCGCGCCGCTGGTTGGCGATGTGTTGATGCGCCTTGGCCAGCAGCGCCACCGCTTTGGCACGGCGCTGACTGCCCTTCTTGCGCCGGGCGACGCGCCGTTGGCAGCGCCGGAGATAGGCTTCGGCTTTGCGATAGTAGCTGGGGGTGAAGATACGTTGCCCGTTGGCGAGCGTGGCAAACGACTCGAGCCCCATGTCAATGCCCGTCTCCTGCCTCGTGGCGGGCAGTGGATGGACGGGAACATCGGCGCAGGAAATCGCCCCGTACCACCCATCCGCTTCTCGTCTGATCGTGACCGTCTTGGGTGTGCCCTCAAGAGGTCGATGCGCCTTGAGCCGGATGCGGCCAATCTTAGAGAGCGCGAGTAATCCCCCATCCAGCGCCGCGCCGTTGCCGTATTGGGGATAGGTGAAGCTGTGGTAGCGATTTCGACTCTTGTAGCGCGGATGCCCTGCCTGTCCCCCGTCCCGGATGCGGCGGAAGAAGCCCTGATAGGCCCGCTCCAGACGCTTCAGCACGTCTTGCAAGACCTGAGAATACACTTCAGTGTATTCTGGGCATTCGGCTTTGAGGATCGGCAACTCGTTCGCCTGGTGATAGTAGTTAAGCGAGACGCCGCGACGTTCCCAGGCGGTCTTGCGCTCGTCCAAGGCGACGTTGTAGAGCGTACGACAACGCCACAGGATGGTCTCCAATGCCCGCTCTTGGTCAGGGGTCGGATACAGCCGATACTTGTAGGTTTTGCGTATACTGTGTCGCTCCATATCTTCGTATTCCGCCTGGTGGCCTAAAACCCGGAATATGTGCTACGTTCGCCGCCATTGTGGAAGACTCGGCTTTATCCCGCCCGTTAAGGGCAGGGTCTTCAGCCGGTCTCATTGATAGAGTATCTGCCGGACGCCGCGCATGTGATATCGTATGGCGTTGAGGGAGCATACCTATGGAGCCAGTCGCGCGTCCACGCGTCAAAATTTGCTGCATTAGCGGCGCCGAGGAGGCGTCGCTTGCCGTGCGCTACGGAGCCTCGGCGCTGGGGCTCGTCTCGGCGATGCCCAGCGGCCCTGGCGTGATTCCCGACAACCTTATCGCCGAGATCGCGGCGACGGTCCCGCCGGGTGTGGCCACCTTCCTGCTCACCTCCGCGCAGGACGCCGAGACGATCATCGCGCAACAGCGCCACGCAGGCGTCAACACGTTGCAGATCTGTGACCGGCTCACCGGCGGGTCGTATGAAGATATACGCGCCGCGCTGCCAGGCATCAAGCTCGTGCAGGTGGTTCACGTCACCGGGCCAGAGTCGCTGGACGAGGCGCGGATGGTGGCGACACAGGTGGATGCGATCCTGCTGGATTCCGGCAATCAGTCGCTCGCGGTCAAAGAGCTTGGCGGCACCGGACGCGTCCACGACTGGACCATCAGCCGGGCGATCCGCGCCGCGATCGATATTCCGCTCTATCTGGCCGGCGGCCTGAACGCAGGCAACGTGGCCGAGGCGATTGACGCGGTGGGGCCATTCGCGCTGGACATCTGCAGCGGCGTGCGCACAGACGGCTGGCTCAACGAAGAGAAGTTGAGCGCATTCATGCGCGCCGCGGGTGTGCTCGGCCAGGACGCGCGAGTCTAACGTTCAAGGGAGTGTCGGTATGTCTGGGAGCGACGAGACAGATGATACGCAGCGGCCCCAGATGACGGCGCGCGTCTCAAAGCTTCCGCACACCGAGGAAGAGATCCTGGCCGTGCGCATCGGGCCGCCAACGCCCAATGATGGCGTGGTTGTGATCGCCGACTACGATGCCGAGTGGCCCATCCTCTTCGTGCGCGAGGCAGCGCGCATTCGCGTCGCGCTCGGTGATACAGTTCAACTGCTGGAACATGCTGGCTCGACATCCGTGCCAGGGCTGGCCGCCAAGCCGCGCATCGACATCATCCTCGCGGTCCCCGATTCGGCGGATGAGCCATCCTACGTTCCGGCGCTGGAGGCGGCGGGTTATACCCTGCGCATCCGCGAGCCGGACTGGTACGAGCATCGCGTCTTCAAGGGCCCAGACACCGACGTGAACCTGCATGTCTTCACGGTAGGCTGCCCAGAGATCGCGCGTATGCTGCTCTTCCGCGACTGGCTGCGCGGCAACGCCGCCGACCGCGAACTCTATGAGCGCGTCAAGCGGGAGCTGGCGCAGCGGCAATGGAAATATACGCAGAACTACGCTGACGCCAAGAGCGAGGTCGTCGAGGAGATACTGGCGCGGGCGCAAGAACACAGCGCCGAGGGATAAAGGAGCGGGCAGATGGCGACGCTGGCTGAGCGCATCATCGAGCATGAGCATGAGGCGCTGGAGCGCAATCCGGGTACAGCGCTGGATCTGGCGCGCGTCGCGTCGGTCGAGGTCAATCGCAGCGCGGTGGAGCGACGGGCGGCGACTCTGCCCGCGCGGCGCACGGTCAAGAAAGAATGGCAGGCGGCGTGGCTCCTGCGCGCGATCACCTGCATGGACCTGACCACGCTTTCCGGCGACGACACGCCCGGCGCGGTCCAGCGGCTCTGCGCTAAAGCCCGCCAGCCGGTCAAGTTTGAACTGCTGGAGCAGTTGGGCGCGCTGAGTCTGCCGATCCGCGTCGGCGCGGTCTGCGTCTACCACGCGCTCGTCCCCGTCGCGGTCGAGGCGCTGGCCGGCTCTGGTATCCCGGTCGCCGCCGTCTCGACGGGCTTCCCTGCGGGGCAGAATCCGCTGCCGCAGAAGCTGGAGGAGATTCGCGCCTCCGTCGCCACTGGGGCGAGCGAGATCGATATCGTCATCTCGCGCGCGCACGTGCTGACTGGGAATTGGCCCGCGCTCTATGACGAGGTGCGCGCCTTCCGCGAGGCGTGTGGCGAGGCGCACATGAAGACGATCCTGGCGACAGGCGAGTTGGGGACGCTGCGCAACGTCGCGCGAGCAAGCTGGGTCTGTATGATGGCTGGGGCTGACTTCATTAAGACCTCGACCGGCAAGGAGACCGTCAACGCGACGCTGCCCGTCGGGCTAGTCATGACGCGCGCGATCCGTGAATATCAGGAGGCGACCGGCTATCGCGTCGGCTTCAAGCCCGCCGGTGGCATCCGCACGGCCAAGCAGTCGCTCGACTGGCTGATCCTGATGAAAGAGGAACTGGGCGACGCATGGCTGCGACCTGAGTTGTTCCGTTTCGGCGCGAGCAGCCTGCTGACCGACATCGAGCGGCAGCTCGAATACTTCGCCACCGGGCGCTACTCGGCGGCCTACCGCCAGCCCATGCCGTGAGCTTGCAGGTGACTCATTGTTCTCCGTCAAGTATCAGTTGATTGGTCTCGCAACCGCCGAACTCGTCATCAGCGACGGGACAAATCAGGCGACTGTGGAAATTTCTTACTTCTCCG
>DATAOM010000518.1:0-8297 GCA_036265775.1 Ktedonobacterales bacterium
AGCCCGTCATCGCGTATGCCTTCGAGAAGCCCTCGGCGAGGATGGTGCGCTCGCGCATGCCGGGCATCGCGGCGATGCAGGCGTGCTCGTCGCCGTAGATCAGCCGGCTGTAGACCTCATCGCTGATGACGACCAGGTCGCGGCGCACGGCCAGTTCAGCGATCTTCTCCAATTCGGCGCGCTCGATGACTGCGCCGGTGGGGTTGTTCGGGTTGCCGAGCAGGATGACCTTGGAGCGCGGTGTCAGCGCCGCCTCGATGGCCGCCGCCTTGACCTCGAACTGGTCGTCAACCGAAGTCGTGACAGGGACGACGACGCCCCCAGCCAGCGTCACGTCGGCCTCGTAGGCGACGTAGCCCGGATTGGGGATCAGCACCTCGTCGCCCTCATCCAGCAGGGCGCGCAGCGCCGCGTCGATGCCCTCGCTGACGCCAACCGTCACCAGGACCTCGCTGGCGGGGTCATAAGTGACGCCGTAGCGCCTCGCCAGCAGCGCCGAGATCGCGGAACGCAGTTCTAGCGTGCCATAGTTGGAGGTGTACTTCGTCTCGCCGCGTTCGATAGCGCGGATGCCCGCCTGGCGAATGTGCTCCGGTGTGACGAAGTCCGGCTCGCCGACGCCGAGCGAGATGACGTCGGACATCGTTGCGGCGATGTCAAAGTACTTGCGAATGCCTGAGGGCTTGATCGCGCGCACGCGGTTTGAGAGCATCTCGCGCCGGACGAGTCCTTCCATGGCAATCCTCCACAATTCTGCGCTAGATTCTGCACGGGCTGTTTGCCTGCCCGCCCAGCCCTGATATTCTAGCACATGCCGCTCTCGCGCAGATCACAATCCGCTCCCGGCTCTTCCGCTGAGACAGCGCTAGAACGTCACTGGCAACGCGGCCACACTCCGTGAGTTGAGGCTGAACTGCCAGGTAATCTGCTCCCGCGGTACAGCAAGCTGTAGATCAGGCAGGCGCTTGAGCAGGGTGGTAAAGGCGATGTCCCCTTCCAGGCGCGCCAGCGGCGCTCCCAGGCAGACATGGATGCCATAGCCGAAGGCCAGATGGCGAGCCAGCGCGCGCGCGATATCCAGTTCGTCTGGATCGCTAAATTGGGTCTCGTCGTGATTTGCCGAGGCGACCACGATGATGATGACATCGCCTTGTTTGATCTGCTGCCCGGCGAGTTCGACATCTTGCGTGGCAAAGCGCGGAGCCACGATGGTGGCCGGCCCACTGAAGCGTAGCATCTCCTCGACGGCGTTTGGAACCAGGCTCAAGTCCCCTTTGAGGCGTTCCATCTGCTCGGGACGGTCGAACAACATCAACGCGCCGGTGGCGATGAGATTCGAGGTTGTCTCGTGTCCGGCAAAGATCAGCAGTGTGATCATTGCCAGCAATTCTTCTTCGTTGAGCCGGTCTCCCTCTTCCTCAATCGCGATCAACTGGCTGATCAAGTCATCTGATGGATGCCGCCGTTTGTCTGCTACCAGGCGCGCGGTGTAGTCCGCGAACGCGTGCGTGTGTGCCTGGACGGCTGGGTCGCGCCCGCCCAGACTTTGACCTGTAGCCAGCGCCTGCGACCACACACGGATCTGATCCCGGTCGTCGCGTGGCACGCCGAGCATCTCCGAGATGACGTCGATTGGCAGGGGAAATGCGTAATCGCTGACGAGGTCCATTTCGCCGCGCGCTTGCGCCCGGTCGAGCAGCTCATCGGCGATCTGCTGCACGCGCGGACGCAGACTCTCGATGTAGCGCGGCGTGAAGACCTTGGAGACCAGTCCACGCAGGCGACGATGGTCGGGATCGTCGACGGAGATCATCGTCTTGCCGGTGAAGGTCGAATCAACGCTCTGGGCGAGCGGGCCATCTAGCCCGATGGAACTGGCGTCAACGGTGAAGCGTGTGTGATCCTTGAGGACCTGCACCGCCTCTTCCATGCGCGTAACCGCCCAGGCCTGTCGCTCTGTCCCCAGGAGCGGGAATGGGATAGGGAAGATACCACCCATAGAGCGCATGAGCGCGAACATGGGAAAGGGGTTCTCAAGCAACTCGGCGTTACCGCCGCCCAACAGACTGAACAAGTCGCTCTGTGACGCAGCCGGATCCGGGCTATTTGAAGTATTCGTGGTATCCATGCGCTTCTTCCTTTCGCCTTTTCAAGGCGTGTAGATGGCGTCAACGCTGTTCCCTCGCGCTCGCGACGGCGCATGGCCACGTGGGAACTCGCTTGAACGCCCATCTATCCTGTGATTGATAACCGCTTCATCGCTGTGGGACATGTGGCCGCAGGGAACGAGAGTCTTTTAGGCTCGGCGAGGGTCTGCGTTACTTGTCTCCGCATGTCACTACGGGTTATACTGACATTGAGTGACAGAAGTCAATGGAAGGCAACAATAGCTATGCATGACGTGATACCGCCCCAGCAGGAAACCTCGTCGCTGAGTCTGCGAGAGCGACAGAAGTGGGTAGCGCAGTCAAGCATCGAAGAGACCGCCCTGCGGCTCTTCCTGCAACAAGGATATGAACATACCTCGATCCAGGATATCGCCGACGCGGTGAAGATGTCTCCGCGCACCTTCTTTCGCTATTTCGCCTCTAAAGATGAGGCGTTGCTAGGGCCGATGCGCGCAGCCCAGCAGGAGGCGCTGATCGCGTTACAGCGCATGGCGCCTACGTTGACGCCACATGCTGCGCTCAGAGCGATGCTCATGCTCCTGGCGCGTCGGTACGAGGAGCAGCGGGACAAGTTTGTGCTCCGCTATCAGGTGGTGATGCAATCTCCATCAATCGCCGCCCTGTTTCTCTTCACATTCGTCGAGGCTGAGCCAGTTATCAGCCAGGCGCTATACACTCACCTGGAGGCGGCGACGGATCGCAACAAGATACGCTTCCTGGTGGCGCTCCACATGGCGGCGTTGCGTGTCGCCATCGAGCAGTGGCTCGAATCTGGTGACAATCCTGAGGACAATCATGAAGAGAGAGAGGATCTGATCGCCTTGCTGAGTCAGAACCTGGATCAGTTATCGTCGCTCTCGCTCAGGCAGAAATGAGCGCCTGCGCTGCCTGAGATCCGACATATCGAAGCAGAGTGTATTAGGTTCTTCTAACAGAGGCGAGAGGTCATGCAACTCTGTGGCGCCATCGGCGTAGGCTTTAGTGGCGGGAGTATCGCCTGGAGCCGCTCGAAGACTCCGACGAACCTGCGCGTACAAGGTCGCTTGAGTTGAGCCTAACTGAGAATGAGGGGCGCAATGTACGATTCGTCGAGTTCTGAGACTTCCCTGGGGCTGGACGAGCGCTGGGAGCGGGTATTGTGTTACGCGCTCGGCTGGATCACCGGGCTGATCTTCATGTTCGCTGAGCGCAAGAACCAGGTGGTGCAGCGACACGCCCGCCAGTCCGTTATCATCTTCGGCGGCCTGAGCATCCTGGGCTGGCTTCTCAGCGTGTTGGGGGGCCTGTTTGGGGGCATTCCTCTACTCGGAGGGGTGTTCGGCTTCCTTTTTGGCTTACTTGGCGGGTTGGTCTGGATTGTGACCATCGTCGCCTGGATCGGCCTGATGCTGATGGCGTACTCCAGCCCCAAGACACTCTTCGTTGGGCCGCGCTGGGAGCGCATCCTCTAGCCAGAGCATTAGACACATCAGCGCGCCAGGTAGAGCGCCAACCGGGAAAGGTTGGCGCTCTCTGGTTCGCCAGGCGCTAGCTCAAAGCTCCCTGATCGCTACCCACATTCTCTTCCTGCGCAGGGGGTTCGCCAGGCGCAGCCAGGACCGCCTGGGTCAGTGGATGGTGCAGGACCTCGGTGAAGCAGTCGGGATGGCGCTCAAACGTGTAGCGATGGACCGCCGCTGCCTGTTGGGCCGAAAGCAGACGTGGCGTCTCTAGCGCGCCTCCGGTGACGACGACCTGCTCCTCCGCTACGCTTCCCTGCTGGGACGTCTCAGTCTGCTGCGCCTCAGCCGTGAACTGGTCGGCGGCGGGGTCGCCGGCGAGGCGCAGGCAGCGCACAAATTCCAGGGCAATGGCGGTGCGCTGGTCTGGTCGCATCTGTTCGTAGAGGGCTGCGGCGTCGGCTTGGTCGAAAGCGGTTGGCATGTCCTTGCTCCTTCATGCTTCTGCTCGCCTACCGTTCCACCACACCTCATCCCGCGCGTGGGGTTCGTCTCTTGATGAGGTGGGAGGTGCGTTCGGCGGCGCCAGGGGAATCCTTTCCCTGGCTTTTTCGTCTCGCGTCGCCTAGGCGCGTCGACACTCGTAGCGTACAAGCGACTACACGCTCTTGTCAATGGCGCGCGCTCCTATCGAACATGGCGCGCGAACACGGCGTCGATGATTATTACGGCTTCTCAGCGTATCGCATTGCCAAACGCTTTTGGAGAGAAGCGTGGGTGGAGAAATCTGCCCTCGCCTTGCTCTGTCCGCAACTCCTCCGTTTCTTCTACCCGCATAGACGCTAGCCCGTCTCCATGTATAATCGGGCAGGCGCATGGTGAGCGCCGCATGAGCGCATGATGCGCGACCGGAGTCATCCCTCCAGGATTCGCCGCATGAATGTGCAATTTCCCTCTCTTTCTCCTCGTCTGCGCATCGTTGCCATGATCGTGGCGCCACTGCTCGCCCTCGCCGTTATTTTCGCCGTCTGGTGGAATACCGGGCAGGAGCCCATACCACAGCGGACGGTGACGAAGGGCGCCTTGCCGGCCGGAATCCCAACGCACTTTAGCTTCGGCGTCGAGAGCGGCCTGCATGGTACAACAGATCTCAACGACATGCGCACGCGCAACGGGACGGCCTGGGAGGCGCGCTATCAGTATCTCGCCGCTGGCGTCAACACCGGCAATGGCTGGCAGACGTGGGAGCAGCCGGGGCAGTTCGCCACACTCTATCTGCAGGAGTCGCAGCAAAATAACTATCTGCCCGCCTTCGTGTACTACATGCTGCTGCAATCTAACGGTCCCAACGGTGACGGCAGCGAGAAGGGCAAGGACCTCGCGCATCTCGCCGATCCTGGCGTCATGAAGGCCTATTTCGCCGACTGGACACAGTTGATGCGCGACATCGGCAAGTATGGCAAGCCTGCGTTGGTCGTCGTCGAGCCGGACCTATGGGGCTATATCGAGCAGGCGGCCGCAGACCATCAGGATGACGCCGCCGGTGTGCCAGCGAGCGTTGCCTCATCCGGGAACGCTGATCTGGTGGGATATCCCGACAACGCGGCGGGATTTGCCCGCGCGCTGCTCCATCTGCGCGACAAATACGCGCCCAACGCTATGCTGACGCTGCACGTCTCGATCTGGGGAACGGGGACCGATCTTGGCCGCGACACGAACGCCTCGCTTGACGTGGCGACGCTGGCGCGACGGCAGGCGTCGTTCCTCGCCACGGCTGGTCTGCAGGCGGCGAATGGCGTCTCGACCTTCGACTTACTCTCCATCGACATCGCCGACCGCGACTCCGGCGAGACGGGTGTCTGGTGGGACCCGACAAACAAAGCGCCGAATAGCTTCAACCGTTTTCTGCGCTACGCGGCGACGCTTTCCTCCGAGACGGAGCGGCGCATCGTCCTCTGGCAGGTCCCCATCGGCAACCAGGTCTACCAGACCGAGAACAATACGCAGGGTCACTATCAGGACAACAAGGCGCAATACATCCTCGGACATGTCGCGGACTTCACGCGTGCAGGCGTGGTCATGACGCTCTTCGGCGCTGGTGGCATCGAGGGATCACATGTCAACGATGCACGCAAGGACGGGATCACCAATCCTGCGCCGGTCTCCTCGTTCCAGTGCGATCGCTGTAACAAACAGAAGAGCGAGTACGCCGACGACGATGGCGGCTACCTGCGTCTCACGGTCGGGCAATACTACAAGAACGGCCCATATCCGCTGCCAGGAGCCGACTTCCAGCCCACTGCGCCCTAGCGCGCGCAGAGCGTGTGTCACGGCATGAGCCGCGCGCCGTGCTATACTACGCTTCGTGCGCCCACAGCCAGATGACGCCTGCTGGCGCGCGCCGACGCAACCTGCATGTGCCTATGCCTCAAAGGAGAGCGCGACGATGGCGACGACTGCCACCACTCCCGATACGACCCCCAACACGACCGAGCCGAAGACGTACCTGAACTACATCGGCGGCGAGTGGCGGGCGACCGCGTCCGGCGAGACGTTTGACGACACGAATCCCGCGCAGACCAGCGAGGTTGTTGCGCGCTTCCAGCGTTCCACCGTCGCCGATGTGGACGCCGCGATCGCCGCCGCCGAGGCCACGCTGCCCGCGTGGCGTGCGCTGCCTGCTCCGGAGCGTGGCGAGATCATCCTCAAGGCGGCGCTGCTGCTGGAGGCGCGGCGTGATACCCTGGCGCGCGATATGACGCGCGAGATGGGCAAGCCGCTGCGCGAGACAATTGGCGACGTGCAGACGGCTATCGATTTCGGCAAGTTCGTCGCTGGTGAGGGCAGGCGCGCGGAGGGAGAGACGGTTCCCTCCGCGCTGCCGGACAAGATGTGCCTGACCATCCGCCAGCCGCTCGGCGTCGTCGGCATCATCACGCCGTGGAACTTCCCAATGGCGATCCCGGCGTGGAAGACCTTCCCCGCGCTGCTCGCCGGCAATACCGTCGTCCTCAAGCCCGCGAGCGACACGCCGCTCTCCGCCGCGCATCTGGTCGAGATACTGACGGAGGCTGGCGTCCCGGCTGGCGTCTTGAACTTCGTCACTGGCCCCGGCGGCGTGCTGGGAGACGCGCTGGCGAGCGACCCGCGCATCGCGATGATCTCGCTGACCGGCTCAACCGAGGTGGGCAGGCGCGTAGCGGAGATCTGCGGGCGCGACCTGCGCCGGTGTAGCCTGGAGCTGGGCGGCAAGAACGCAGTCATCGTGCTGGAGGATGGGAACCTGGACGAGGCGGTGAAGGCCGTCGCCTGGGCGGGATTTGGCACGACGGGGCAGCGCTGCACGGCCACCAGCCGCGTGATCGTCCACAAGCGCGTGGCGAAAGAGTTCGCCGAGCGGCTCGTCGCCGAGGCGGAGAAGCTGAAGGTCGGCGATGGGCTGGAACCGGAGACCGGGATGGGGCCGCTGGTGAATACTGGGCGCGTCAGCGCGGTCCACGCCTACACCGAGATTGGCCAGCAGGAGGGCGCGCGGCTGCTCACCGGTGGCAGGGCGCTCGATGAGGGCGAACTGGCTGGTGGCGCGTACTACGCCCCGACGATCTTCACCGACGCGACGGCAGAGATGCGCATCGCGCAGGAGGAAGTCTTCGGCCCCGTCGTCACCATCCTGCCGGTGAAGGACTATGACGAAGCGATTCGCGTCGCCAACGCGACGATCTACGGCCTTTCCTGCGCGATCTTTACCGAGAACGCGCGCACCGCCTTCCGCGCGATGCGCGACATCAACTCCGGCCTGGTCTACATCAACGCGGGGACAACGGGCGCTGAGCCGCACCTGCCCTTCGGCGGGACGAAACAGAGCGGCAATGGCCACCGTGAGCTGGGACGCAAGGCGGTCGAGGAGTTCAGCGAGGTCAAGACGGTCTTCGTCAGCTATCCCACCGTCGAATAGCCGTCCGCGTGAGCCATGTTGATAGATGTGTAGCGCCGTCTGGCGAAACCGGTCAGATGGCGCGGTTGTTGTATCTCCTGCTTCCCGGTTGGGTCAGCGGCTCACTATCGAGATATGCTTTATCGATCATTGCATATTCGAGGTCATCCTCAGCGTATAGTCAGGTATATGAAGGTTACTCCATAGTTTGCTCTGCCAACTCTAAAATGATTCCCTCTGGCCCGCGAACGTAGCATAACTTGTAACTGTCTTCATACTGCTGTACCTCGCTAAAGATTTCCGCGCCTTTCTTTTTCAATTTGGCGACGATGGCTTCAATATCCTCAACGATAAACGCGATATGCCTGATGCCTAAGGTATTTGCAGCGGATCGCTGAATGCCCTTTTCATCTGACGGCGAATAATACTTGATGAGCTCTATAGCTGCCCCGCCGTCTGGCGTCCGCAAATAGACAAATCCTGTTTTCACACCGTGAAGTCCAACTATCTGATCAAGCCATTCGCCTTCCAATTCTCCTTCCCCTTCTGCTTCAAATCCAAAATCGAGGAAAAACGCTTTAGCGGCGGCGAGATCGCCTACGATGACACCCACATGATCTATGCTATGGAAGTTCATGTCTCAGACCTCCTGGCTCCTATTTCTCCCACTTTTGTTTAGATCGCTGTCGTTGACGGCTGTATTGCGAAGCTGCTTGCTGATGGTCAGGAAAGTGGCGAATGTGTCAAGGGATTGGC
>DATAOM010000519.1:0-18338 GCA_036265775.1 Ktedonobacterales bacterium
AGGCTGAGAGTGTTGCGGGACGAGGCAAGTATAGCAGAGGTCCGTTTCCTGTCAACTTCGTTTGCTGTCAACGATGACTGTACAGTGGACAATGTGGCGCAAACACCCCTGCTCTGCTTTGTCTCAGTATGTTGCCCAATGCGGCGAAGAACGTTTATGCTAAGCTGGGCGAGTAGTGCGCAGAGATGACGAAGGTGAGGGCAGGCGTGCGGCTGCGCGGGTTTCTGTCGCTGAGTGTGACGGCGTGTTTCTTTGGGTTGGGCGTTGTGCTGGCCAAGCTGCTCACCGGCGTCTTTAGTCCCGTCCTGCTCGCCTGTCTCGCGCTCGGCTGCGGCGGCTTGCTGGTTACCCTCTTGCTGCTCATCATGCGCCGTCCACTGCTGCCTCCGGCCTCATGGGCCATCTGGGGGAACCTGCTCGTCCTCGCGGTCCTGGGGACGGCGCTGCCGCTGGTGCTGGTGATCGCCGGGTTCAGCATGACCAGCGCGGTCGTGAGCGGCGTGCTGATCCAGGCGCAGGGACCGGCGGCGGTGCTGCTCGCGGCGCTGATGTTGCGCGAGCGGCCAAGTCTGGCACAATTGGTCGGCATTGCGATCATTATCCTCGGTGGCGTCCTCGTCGTCGTGCGCCCCGATCTCTCGTTCCAGGCGGACACGCTGGGCGTGGCGCTCGTGCTGGCGGGCGCTGTCGGCTACGGCTTCGCGCTGATCCCGGCGAAGCGGCTGGCGGGCAAGGTGGATACGCTGCAAGTGAGCGCGCTGCGCTTCCTGATCGGGGTGATCTTCGTCGCGCCGCTGCTCTACTTCCAGCCAACGCTGATGACGGGCGCAATCTCCTGGGAGACCATAGCCATCTTCGCGTTCTATGTCCTCACGAGCTATTGCGCGGGCTATATCCTCCAGCAGGATGGGCTGCGCTTCCTCAAGGCGTGGGAGGCCGCTGCGACGCTGCAGACGTTGCCGGTCTTCGCCGCGCTCTTCGCCGTGTTGTTCCTGCACGAGACCGTCGCGCCGCTCCAGATCGCTGGCGTGCTCGCCGTTATTGTCGGCGGGATCATCATAGCGCGCGGCAGCCCGGCTGAGGAACTGCCTGTAGTTGGCGCCTCTGATAATGCCACAGAGACGGCTTCTCCTTCAGCGCCGACTGAATCCGCGCAGTAAATCGACCTTCACGTGGTGCGTCTGACGAGCAGAGTATTCAGCGCCCTGACTGGAGGCTGCTCATGCGTTTTGCGCGTGCACATTTGTTCAACCTCACTGCCCTGCTGATGATTGTCCTCTGCCTGGCGCTCGCCAGTTGCGGCCAGCCGAATCCGCCGCCCAAGATCGAAAAGACGCCGCAGCCACGACCCGATAGCCAGCAAATCCTGCGTATACTCGATCAGGGAAACGACGGCCTCCAGTTGAACTCGCTCGATCCTGCGACTGCCTATTATCGCGCGGAGTTGCAGATCACCCAACTGGTCTTCCCATCCCTCGTCACGCTCGATACGCACGAGCAGCCAGTTGATTGGGCCGCAGCGAGCCATGAGGTGAGCAGTGACGGGTTGACGTATACGTTCCATTTGCGCCCGAATCTGCGCTGGTCCGATGGGACGCCGATTGACGCGACCACCTTCGCCTACTCGATCAATCGTGGCCTGGACCCCTGTCTGCACTCCTATTCTTCGTTCTTTCTCTACCTCTCGGCCATCAAAGGCTCCGAGCAGTTCTACAATGAGCCATGCCCCCTCAATGCCTCGTCCGCGTCTGCGTCACTCATTGGCGCGTCGCTGCTCACGCCTGATCCGCTTACGCTTCGCATTCTGCTCGATCACCCTTCTGGCGGGTTCCTCGCCGCGCTGACCTATCCGCCTGCTTATGCTGTGGCGAAACATCTCGTCGAGAAATACCGATTCAGTGACGAGTGGATTGATCACATCACGGAAAACGGGGGCTTCGGCGGCAACCTGTATAAGCTCACCCGCCTCGATAATGCGGGACACATCACGTTGACGCGCAATGAGGCATTCTGGGGGGGCGCCAAGCCCAGGATTCGGACCATTGAGTATACTTTTGACAACACTTCACAGCTCGCCTGGTCAGACTATACTGGCGGCCATGGCGACGTCACATTTCCGCCAACCCAGGAGTTCGACGCGGCGCGCGCAGGCAAGGGATTCCACCAGACCCCCACGTTACTTGTGTATTACTTTCGACCGAATTGGAGAGTGCCGCCGCTAGATGACGAACGTCTGCGCGAGGCGTTCTCTCTGGCGCTCGACCGCAAGGCGCTCGTGGATACCGCCTTTAACGGCGCCAGCCAGCCAACCATTCACATCATCCCTGAGGGCGTCAACGGCTACAACAAAGACCTGCGTGACGCCGATGGACGCTCAGGTGACGCAGCGCTCACGGCTGACAAGGAGAAGGCTGGCGCGCTGTGGCAGTCATATGTCCACGATAAGTGCCACGGGGACCCTGAACAATGCAGCACCATCTACTTCATGCCCTTAGGATACGTCAGCGCGGGAGTCAAACTGGCGATCCAGATGTGGGAAGAGGCAATGCCTGGGGTAAGGGTAGAGGCGTATCACGTCGATGGCGTCCTCGAAGTTGACTGGCAGAAGAAGGTTCCTTTCTCTGATCTTGGCTGGTACGCCGATTATCCTGATCCGCAACAGTTGGTCGAACCACTCATACATACTGGCGCGCGCGACAACCTTACCGGCGTGAGCCTTCCCGCTGTGGACGCGCTGCTGGACGCCGCGGCGTCGAATCAGGACCAGGCAGGGCGGATGGCGCAATATCAGCAGGCAGAGCAGCTTGCGGTTAGCCAGGCGGCGGTCATCCCGATCAGCCAGGGTCTGCTCTCCTGGGTCGCCACGCCCGCGCTGGTAGGTGGCTGGGCCTACACATCCGCCGAATCGGTTCCACTGAGCGCCTGGCAGAGCGCCTATCTGGCGAAATCCGCATGAATCCGGGCAGAGGGAAGCCCCATCCAGTGTGAACCAGATGGGGGCTATCGGCAGGCATAGACTGACGAACTAGTTGCGCAGGGGCTTGCCAGTGGTGAGCAGCGCCGCCATGCGCTCCTGCGTCTTCTCGAACTTGCACAGCTCGACGAACGCCTCGCGCTCCAGGTCGAGGATGTCCTGCTCGCTGAGCACATCCAGCGGCGAGCAGTTTCCGCCGGTCAGCACGTAGGCCAGGTGACTGGAGACTACCACGTCGTGCTCGCTGGCTTTGCCCTGCATCTTTAAGCCTTCGGCGACCTGCTCCAGCACGAGCCGCCCGCCTGGACCAGGCAGCCGGAAGGTCGGCGGCTCTGGCTTGCGCCACGTGCCTTTGTCCTTCGCCTCCGCCTGCGCGAGCGCGTCGGCCTGGGCGTCGGCCAGCAGCCGCTCGCGGTCCCACGTCACGGCGTCGTCCTTGCGAATGAAGCCGTAACTCATCGCGTCGTAGGCGCTGGTGGCGACGGTGGCGACCGCGATGGTCTCGAAGGCGTGCCGTGACGCGGCGAACGGCCCGTGCTCCGGCGCGAGCGTCTGCCAGCGCGCCAGCAGTTCCTTGCAGCCGCCGCCCGCCGGAACCACGCCCGCTGCGACCTCCACCAGCCCGATGTACGTCTCGACCGCCGCGCGCACCGCCTGCCCATGCATGACGATCTCCGCGCCGCCGCCGAGCGTGCGCCCGGCTGGAGCGACGACGACCGGGACATCGCTGTACTTGAGCGCCATGTTGGCGTCCTGCAGCGCCCGCGCGCCGCGATCAATCTCGTCCCACGCGCCGGACTTCGCGCCCATCACGACGAGGAACAGGTTGGCGCCGACGCAGAAATCGGGCGCCTCGTTGCCGATCACGATGGCGCGCCAGTTCTTCTTGCCCTCCTCGACCGCCTCCGCGAGCATGGCGGTGATGTCGGCGTCAATGGCGTTCATCTTGGCGTGGAACTCGACGCACAGCACGCCGTCGCCCATATCCAGCAGCGAGGCGCTGCCGTTGCTCTTGACGACTTTTTCGCCCTTATGCAGCGCGGCGAGGCTCAGCGTCGGTCCGGTCGGTGGAACAGGCTGATAGGCGTAGGCGTTGAAGTCCCAGTAGGAGCGCTCCGGCTCCGTGGTATAGAAATGCCCATTGCCGTTGCCGAGAACTTCCTGGACGAGCTTGGGCAGCGTGCGCCCTTCGTCGGTCATGCGCTTGGCCGTCGCCTCCACGCCCAGCGCGTCCCACGTCTCGAAGGGGCCGACCTCCCAGTTGAAGCCCCAGCGCATCGCGCGGTCCACGTTCACGAGATCGTCGGCGATCTCCGGCGTCGTCGCGGCGGTGTAGAGCAGCGTATCGGCGGTTAGCTCCCAGGCGAGCGTGCCGGCGCGGTCGTCGCTGTTGACGAGGCCGCGAATGCGCTCGAAGACATCGGGGTTGCGCTTGACGGCGTCGATGGAGGCGAACTTGGCGGGCTGCTCCGGGCGATACTCCAGCGTCGCCGGATCGATCACGAGAGTCTGCTTGCCCTCATCGCTGCGAATGCGCTTGTAGAAGCCCTGCCCGGCCTTGTCGCCGATCCAGCCGCGCTTGACCATCTCCTGCGCGAAGTCGGGCAGCTTGAAGACCTCGCGCTCTGGATCGTTGGGCAGATTCTCGTAGAGGTTGGCAGTGACGTGCGCGAAGGTGTCCAGCCCGGCGAGGTCGGCGGTGCGGAAGGCGGCGGAGCGCGGGCGGCCCATCACCGGACCGAGAATCGCGTCCACCTCCTCGATGGTGTAGCCCTCGTCGAGCATGCGCCGCAGCGTGACCAGGAAGCCGTAGCTGCCGATGCGGTTGCCGATGAAGTTGGGCGTGTCCTTGGCGTAGACGACGCCCTTGCCCAGCTTCTCGGTGGCGAAGTGACCCATGAAGCGCATCAGGTCCGGGTCGGTCTGCGGTCCCGGCACGAGTTCCAGCAGCTTGAGGAAGCGCACGGGGTTGAAGAAGTGGGTGATGAGGAAGTGGCGCTGGAAGTCGTCGCCACGCCCGGCCATCATCTGCGCCGCCGGGATGCCCGACGTGTTCGAGGTCACGATGGCGCCGGGCTTGCGCACCGGCTCCAGTCGCGCGAAGGTGTCGCGTTTGACGTCCAGCCGCTCGATCACCGCCTCGACGACCAGGTCTACCTCGCCGAGCTTCTCCCAGTCGTCCACGGTATTGCCGACGGTGACGAGCCGCGCCGATTTCGCGGTATAGAACGCCGAGGCGGGCTTGGCCTTGAGCGCCTTCTCCAGCCCCGACTGCGCGATGCGGTTGCGCACGGCCTTGTCCTTGCTCTCGGCGGCGTCGGGCGGCACGATGTCGAGCAGCAGGACGGGGATGCCGGCGTTGGCGAGGTGCGCCGCGATGCCCGCGCCCATGATGCCCGCGCCGAGCACCGCCGCGCGGTTGATGCTGTAACTCATGGCTCTGCTCTCCCCTACAGGCGCTCGATGATCGTCGCCAGGCCCTGCCCGCCGCCGACACAGAGTGTCGCCAGGCCGAGTCGCCCGCCCTCGGTCTCCAGGTCGTTGAGCAACGTGGCGATCAGCCGCGCGCCGGAGCAGCCCAGCGGATGTCCCAGTGCGATGGCGCCGCCGTGCGGGTTGAGCTTGTTCTCGTCAATGCCGAGCGTGCGCACGACTGCTAGCGACTGCGCCGCGAACGCCTCGTTCAGCTCGATGATGTCAATGTCACTCAGCGAGAGATGCGCCCGCGCGAGCGCCTTGCGTACCGCGTCCACCGGGCCGATGCCCATGATCTCTGGCGCGACGCCCGCCACCGCCATCGAGAGGACGCGCGCCTTCGGCTGGATACCCAGCTCCTGCGCCTTCTCCGCCGACATCAGCACCGCCGCCGCCGCCCCGTCGTTGAGCGGGCTGCTGTTGCCCGCCGTCACCGTGCCGCCGGCGATGAAGGCAGGCTCCAGCGAGGCCAGCTTCTCCAACGAGGTGTCGCGGCGCGGGCCGTCGTCTATGCTCACGACCTCGCCACTTGGCAGCGTGACGGGCACAATCTCCTTGGCGAAGACGCCGTTATCCGTCGCGGCGATGGCGCGCTGGTGGCTGCGCAGCGCGAAGGCGTCCTGGTCTTCGCGGCTGATCTTGTGCTCACGCGCCAGATTCTCGGCGGTCAGGCCCATTGGGATGTAGGACTGCTCGAACTCGGTCGTCGTCTTGCCGGGCATGCCGCAGATCTCGATGCCCTGCGGGTTGTTCGTCAGTTTCGGGTTGAAGCTGGGGTTGAAGCCGCCCATTGGCACGCGCGACATCGCCTCGACGCCGCCGATGACGAAGACATCGCCCATGCCGAGCATGATGTTCTGCGCGCCCATGTTGAAGGCCTGCAAGCTGCTCGCGCAGAAGCGGTTGACGGTTGTGCCGCCCGCCGTCACCGGCAGGCCCGCCAGCGCCGTCACGATGCGCGCTACATTCATGCCCTGCTCGCCCTCGGGGAAGGCGCAGCCGATGATGACGTCCTCGATCAGCTTGGGATCGAGATTGGGAACACGCTCGGCCGCCGCACGCACCGCGACCGCCGCCAGGTCATCCGCGCGCATCGTACGCAGCGAACCTTTGCTCGCCCGCCCAATCGGCGTGCGCACCGCGCTGATTATCACTGCCTCTGGCATTGTCTCTTCTCCTCTTGCTCTCTCTACTGCGCCACCGCGCTTGCGGCTTCGGCGATCTGCGCCTCCGCAGGATGATCCTTGCGGCGGATGTAGATGACTTTCTCTATCGTTGCGTGGACGTCGCCCTCGCTATCCACCAGGTCAATTGTGTAGGTCCGATCTACCGAGCGCGCCGATTGCAGCGCCTCGCGGATCTCCTGTGTCTCCTCCTCAGGAACTGAGAACCGAGCATAAAGCGTCGAGCGCCCAGGTCGCTTGAATTGAATGGACGCGCTCTTATCCCAGACGATGTACTCTGGCCCCAGCAGCCGGATCAGCATCACCATGTAGATGGGGTCCACCGCGCCATACATGCTGCCGCCGTAGATCGTGCCGACGTAGTTGCGTGTCCGCCGCGCGAGCGGTATCCTCAGACGGACCTCACGCCAGTCGCCGGCGAGGTAGGTGATGCGTCCGCCCGTTCCGCGAAACGCGGGAAAGCGGTTGAAGCCCCAGCGCGTGAGGCGCGACTGCAACGATTCGGCCATGAGTCTATGCTTTCCAGGTTGCTATTGGGCTAAGATGCGCGCGGCTTGATGAGCGCCCACTCGACGGTGATCTCGGTGGTCACGACACCCTGCGCGTCGAGCAATTGCACGGGTATGCTGAAACGCGCCTTGCCGTTTGCCTCCACTTCCGCGCGAACGCGTGCCTGTTCATCGGTGGTGAGCGTCGCCACGCCGCGCAGGTCGCCCTTCGACGGCTTGCGGTACGCGATCTGGGCGCTGGCCGCAAGCGGGATGTAGCCCTCGCCCTGTAGATCGGCGAAGGCGGCCATCACCATCGCGCCGGAGGCCGCCTCGCCCAAGCCAAACTGCGCCGCCGCGTGAATCGTGCCGACGTGGTTCAGCCGCTCCGGCGCCTCAGGCATCACGACCTCGGCGCGCTCCGGCTCGACCGCGACGAATTGCAGGCCGAGGACGCGATTGAAGGGCACCGCCTGCGTCATGATCGCGCTCACTGTCTCAAGATCGGCCATCGGCGCCCTCCTGTATGTGTCACAGAACATCTCTATATTTAGGAATGCGACCTATCGCGCCTGAGAGAACCTCACCCCCAGCCCCTCTCCCATAGGAGAGGGGAGCCAGATTCGCAGCGACCAATCCGGCATGTGATTCCCCCTTCCCTTGAGGGAAGGGGGTTAGGGGGTTAGGTCTTCCCTACAGCGGATACACGCCCTTCTCGGCGACGATGCCAGCCAACTCGCGCTGCGCGGGCACGATGTCGGTCTCCGCGTCGCCGACGTACGCGCGGACCTTCGCTAGCTCTGCGCGGCGCTCCTCGCCCTCGAAGGAGTGGGTGATCGTGTTCTCCAGCGCCGCCTTCGTCTCCGGCAGCAGCCGCAGCACCGCGACCTGCGCCAGCAACTCGTGCGTGCGCGCGTCCACGCCGCCCTGCCTGACGGCCATCAGCGCGCGCCCCACCGCGCTATCCATCGCGTAGACGTTGATGAGCTGGTTCGCGGCGTACTCCAGGAACTCCTGCTCCTCCTCCATCGTCGCCATGAACTTCTGCGCGCCCTTGAAGATTGTGTAGAGCGTCGCGCGTTTGAGCCGCTCGACGAGGTTGACGCTCTCGCGCAACGTGGCGGGCGTCGCGTCGGTGGCGAAGTCCGGCGCCTTGCCGCTCCCGACCTCAGCCTCGATCTGCGGGAAGTCCGCCATCAGCGGGATGCGTCCTGCCACCGTGCGGCGGAAGAGCGTGCCGGCGGCGACGAGGCGATTGACCTCGTTCGTGCCCTCGAAGATGCGGTTGATGCGCGCGTCGCGGTAGGCGCGTGTGATCGGGTACTCCTCCATGAAGCCGTAGCCGCCGAAGACCTGCACGCCCTCGTCCACGCAGCGGCCCAGCGCCTCCGAGCCGTAGACCTTGGCGATGGAGCACTCGATGGCGTACTCCTCGATGGCCGCGAGCTGCGCTTGCTGGTCGTCGCCCGCCGCCTCGCGCGCCGCCTCGACGTCGCCGACGACGCGATAGCCAATCGACTCCGCCGCGTAGGCGTCGGCGGCCATGTAGGCCAGCTTCTTCTTGATCATGCCGAAGCCGTGCAGCGGGCGGCCAAACGCCTTGCGCTCGCCTGCGTACTGCGCGGCCAGCGTCAGCGCCGACTTCGCGCCAGTGGCGGCGCCCATGCCGAGCTTGACGCGCCCGATGTTGAGGATGTTGAAGGCGATCTTGTAGCCCTTGCCGATCTCGCCGAGCACGTTCTCGACCGGAACCTTGACGTTGTCGAAGTAGACGGTGCGCGTCGAGGAGCCTTTGATGCCCATCTTGCGCTCCTCAGCGCCGGTGGAGACGCCGGGCCAGGCCGTCTCGACGATGAAGGCGGTGTGCTTGGTGTCGTCGATCTTGGCGAAGACGACCATTACGTCGGCGAAACCGGCGTTGCTGATCCACTGCTTGGCGCCGTTGAGGATGTAGTGCTTCCCATCCTCGGAGAGTTGCGCGCGTGTTTTAATCGCCATCGCATCGGAGCCGACGCCCGGCTCGGTCAGCGCGTAGGCGCCGATGATCTCGCCAGTGGCCAGGCGTGGCAGATACTTGCGCTTCTGCTCGTCGTTGCCATAGAAGACGATGGGCAGTGTGCCAATCGAGGTGTGCGCGCCATAGCCGACCGAGAATGACGCCTGGCGCAGCTCGCCGCCGACGAGCGAGCTGACGATCAGCCCAAGCTCGGCGCCGCCATACGCTTCCGGAATATCAATCATCAGCAGGCCCTGCTCACCGGCCTTCTTGAGCAACCCCGGCAGCACGCCCGGCTCCTGGTGCTCGATCTGCTCATCCGCCGGGACGACCTCGCGCTGGAAGAACGTCGCCGCCGACTCGCGCATGTACTGCTGCTCGTCGGTGAGCTGCTCCGGCGTGAAGAATTGCTCCTTGGTCACCGGCGTCGTCAGGTAGCTCGCGCCGGTCTCTACAGTTTTCGTCTCGTTCGCCTCGATTGCCATACCCAGTTCTCTCCTCTACACACGCGCATCTGCTGGAGCCACCGGCGCGCTCGCCGATAGCAGGGAACACCGTTTCTCTCGCACTCTCTAGCTCGCCGCCGTCTCTGCGACGGCCTCGTCACGCAACTGCCGCCGCAGCACCTTGCCAATCGTCGTCTTTGGCAGCGACTCGCGGAACTCGAAGACACGCGGAATCTTGTACGGCGCGAGCCGCTCGCGGCAGAAGGCCGTCAACTCCTCCACCGTCGCCTGCTCGCCGGGCTTGAACACGATAAACGCCTGCACGCGCTCGCCGCGCTGCGCGTCTGGCACGCCGACGACCGCCGCCTCCAGTACCTTGGAATGCTCGTAGAGGACATCCTCGACCTGGCGCGGGAAAACTTTCAGCCCGCCGACGATAATCATGTCCTTAGCGCGGTCTACTATGCTGAAGTAGCCGTCCTCGTTCATCACGGCGATGTCGCCGGTCAGCAGCCAGCCATCGTGCAGCGTGTTCGCCGTCTCGTCAGGCTTGCCCCAGTAGCCCTGCGTCACCTGTGGTCCACGCACCACTAGCTCACCCTGCTCGCCCACCGGCAGAAACAGGCCTGTCTCGCGGTCGCGGATGGCGGCGTCGGTGTTGGGCAGCGGCAGGCCAATCGTGCCGGAGCGGCGGTCGCCAAAGATGGGGTTAGCGTGTGTGACTGGTGAGGCCTCGGTCAGGCCGTAGCCCTCGACGACGCGCGCCGGTGAGATGCGCTCGAACTGCGCCTGCACCTCCGGCGGGAGCGGCGCCGAGCCGCTGATGCAGATGCGAATCGAACTGAGGTCAGCCTTTTTCTTCTCGACCGCGCGGGCCAACGCCTGGTACATCGCCGGGACGCCGGGGAAGAGGTCGGGCTTGTGCTGCTCGATAGTCTTGAGCGTCTCGGCGACGGTGAAGCGTGGCAGCAAAACCATCGTCGCGCCGTTGATGACGCTCATGTTCATCCCGACCGTCAGGCCGTAGACGTGGAAGAATGGCGCGGCGCAGAGCGTCTTGTGATGCGTCCCCGTCCCCAGTTCGCTCCACGCCCAGATCTGCGTCGCGTTGGCGACGAGATTGCGGTGCGTAAGCATTGCGCCCTTGGCGACGCCGGTGGTGCCGCCGGTGTATTGCAAGATCGCCAGATCCTCGCCAGCGGCAGGCTCCGGCAGCGCGAAGACCTCGAAGCCCTGGCGGTCGTGCGTCTGCCCGATCACATCCTTGAACTCGTGGAACCATGGCTCCGAGCGCAGCGCCTTGAGATCGGGACGCGTTTTGCCAAGCGAGTCGCGCATCTCTTTCGCCTTGTAGGCGAACGCGAGGCCCATCGGCATGTAGTCATCCGGCCCCGCAGAGATTACATGCTCAACGGGGGTACGCATGCGGACGGCAAGGACGTTGGGTAGCGCCTGGGTGAGCGCGACGATGACCTTGACCCCGGCGTCGTTCAACTGATGCTCAAGCTCGGGCTCGGTGTAGAGTGGATTCGTCGGCACGACCACTGCGCCCGCCTTCATCGCGCCGAAGAAGGCGATGGGGAACTGTGGCACATTCGCCAGGCAGAGCGAGACGCGGTCGCCATGTTTGACGCCAAGCGAGAGCAGCGCCCGCGCGAAGTGGTCCGCCAGCGAGCCAAGTTGCGCATACGAGATCGTCGTCCCGTAATACTCGATGGCCGCGCTGGCGCCGTAGCGGCTGACCGCCTGATCGAAGAGCGTAGCGAGCGAGGCGGTTGGGATAGTGACGGTCTGCGGCACGCCCTCGGAGTAGTGCGCCAGCCACGGTCGCTCGCCGGACCATTCAGGACTGCCGGAGACGGTGGAAGCCTGGTCGGCAGGGGGAACAGGGGTCTCGTCCATGTGACGCGCTCCTCGCTGAGCGAATTTCGAAAGTGGACTCTAGCCGCCTTGTTGAGCGCATTATACGTGACTCCATCGCCAAACCGCCGCATAGCCAGCTAACACGAAATGTGGTATATACTGATGACTGGCTAACACATCGCGCCACTTCGGTGGAAAGGAGCGTCAGGTGACAGCGCAGACGTCCTCCAGCCGTATCCCTCAACCTCAGCAGCCGGAGGAAGATTTCGCCACACTTGTGGCGCGCTTCCGACGTGCGCGTGGCCTCTCGCAAGGACAGCTCGCCAAGGCGGCGCGGCTCTCGCGTACCTATATCTATCACCTGGAGACGGGGCAGCGACAGGCGCCCTCGATACGTGTGGCGCGGGCCGTATCGCGCGCGCTGGAACTGCATGGCGAGGACCGGCAGAAGCTGGCGCGCGCCTACCTGAACCTGACCGGCAAGCAGATGGAGGACGAGGCCGAGGCGCTGGATCTGCTCGACCAGCGCGAGCTAGCGGCGGTGCTCGTGCGCAACATGGCCTTTCCCGCGCACAGCCTCGACCGCCTCTGGAACGTCAGCGCATGGAACCACGCGGCGAAGGAGCTGTTTGAGACGGACGCGACCCGGCTCGCCGCGCACAGCCAGAATCTGCTGATGATGGTCTTCGATCCTGTCTATCGCGCGCGCTTCCGCCCGTGGGAGGCGATGGCGCGCCGGCTGCTGGCCGAGTTCAAGTATGCGACGCGCAGCCTGACGTATCTGCCGGAGTACCGTACACTGTGGCGCTCGCTGCGGCTGATGCCGGACTTCACGCGCATCGCCGACACGTCTGATCCAGGCGCTGGCGCGGCTCCGGGGCTCGTCTTCCAGATGCGCCACAGCCGGCTCGGCCCGCTGACGCTGCGCACGACGGTCACGGTCTTCAGCGGCGCGTCGGACTACTCCATCGTGACGTACGTGCCGGGCGACCAGCAGACGCTCAACACCTTCGCCGCCAACGGCTGGCAGGCGCCGGATCAGGACCTCGACGCGTAACCTGCGCATGACCTCCTATGTGTGTGGTACAGGTAAATACGCGCATGGCTGCCGCGTCCCAGACGATGCAGGCGGCTCGTCCTCGTATATCCTTAGACTCCGCCGGAAGGCTCCATGTTATGCCCGCACGGATGCTCTCTCGCCGGTCGCGCCTTCTACCTATATATAGTGTGCTGGCGGCGATGCTCATGCTTATGCTGGCGGCGTGCGGGCCGGGTGCGACGAGCTTGCAGCGTTCTAGCGGCGCGACGACGGCGCCCGCAGCGCAGGGACGCACGCTCGTGGTGTTGGGCGCATCAGACGCCTATGGCGTCGGCACATATGATCCTGACCGCGATAGCTGGCCGACCTCGCTCTCGCGGCAGTTGCGCGGGACAATTCATCTTGTCAACCTTGGCGTCCCCGGCATCACGCTGGCGCGCGCGGCGACACAGGAAATGCCCATCGCGCTGGACGCGCGTCCAGACGTAGTGGTGATGTGGCTGGCAGTCAACGACTTCGCCGCCAATGTCCCGCTCGCTAGCTATTCGACGCAACTGCGCTTGGCGATACACACCTTGCGGACGCAGACTTCTGCGCACGTCTACGTCGCCAATCTGCCTGACCTCACCGCTATCCCGTATCTTGTGCGTCTGGCGCACGGGGATCAGCAGGCGCTGGCGGCGCGTGTCGCCGGCTGGAACGACGCCATCGCGGCGGCCTGCGCGCAGGAGGGCGCGACGCTGGTGGACCTCTTTGGCGAGTGGCAGGAATTGCGGTCGCATCCAGAGTATATCAGCGGCGATGGGCTTCATCCTTCGACGCTTGGCGCACAACGGCTCGCCGAGATCTTTCGTCAGTCTATCGAGCCACGCTAGTTCAACCTCCAGCAGACAGGGTTACTCGTCGCCGTGACCACCATCTTCGACACCTCGCCCACGGCCTGGACACAGCCGCTGCTCCTGCTGACGCTGGCGGCGCTTGTGGCCCTCCTGCTGCTCGGCGCGCGCAATGCCCATCTGGCGCGCATCGCCATCCGCAACGTTCCGCGACGCAAGCTGCGCACGGCGCTCATCATCTTCGGGCTGATGCTCGGCACGACCTTCATCGCCGCCGCCTTCGCCGTGGACAACGCCATCGCGCTTGGCGTGCGCACCATCGCGGTCTACAACCTTGGGCGCATTGACGAGGAGGTGCTTGGAGGCGACGGGCCGCTCGGCGCTTATTCCGAGGCGTATGGCGCGCGGGTCGTGGACAGGCTGCGTGATGATTCACAGGTCGCCGGGGTTGCTCCGGCGCTGCTCGTGCAAGACCTCCTGCTCGCCGACGAGACCTCTGGCCAGGTGCGCGGCCAGGTCAGCGCCCTGGCGATGGACTCAGAGGATGGCGGCGCGCTGACGGATCTGCGCACGGCGAGCGGGAACGCGCCTACGCCGATAGACGCGCTCGCTCCCGACGAAGTCTACTTGAACCGCAACACGGCCACGCTGCTGAACGCGCACGCTGGCGACACGCTGACCCTCTACTCGTCGCGCTGGCCGGGCAAGCGCTACAGCGCGCGCGTGCGCGCGACCGTGACCGGTGGACCGCTCGGCGACCCGCCCTCCATCGTGCTGCCGCTGGCGACGCTGCAACGCTATGCGGGTGCGCCAGGGCAGATCAACCGCATCTATATCGCCAACTCCGGCGACGGGCTAACCGGTGTGGCGCGCACCGACGCCGTGACGGATCGGATCTACCAGGCGCTCTACGGTCCGGGCAGTGGTCCCGTGGATACCTCGCTCTACGCGCATAAGGCGAAGCAGGATGGCGTACGCTTCGCCTTGCAGGCGCAGGAGATTTTCGGGCGCATCCTCACGCTCTTCACGCTGTTTGCGCTCGCCATCGGGCTGCTGCTCATCTTCCTGATCTTCACGCTGCTCGCCGCCGAGCGCCGCGCCGAGCTGGGGATGGCCCGCGCGCTGGGCATGCGCCGCCTCGCCATCGCGCAGACGCTGCTCTTCGAGGGCGCGGCCTACAACCTCGCCGCGACGCTGCTGGGGCTGCTCGCCGGGCTGGGCCTCGGCGCGGCAATCGTCACGATCATCAATCCGGTCGTCGCGCGCACCGGCTATCCGCTCAAGCTCACCGTTGACGCAAGCAGCATGGCGGTCGCGTTCTGCCTGGGGCTGCTCTTCACACTGGCGACGATTCTGCTGGCGGCGTGGACAGTCAGTCGCATGACCGTCGCGGCGGCGCTGCGCGACCTGCCGGAGCCACCTGCGCCCCAACCCTCGCTCGCGCGTCTTTTTGGCGATGCCTTTACTTCAGCCGCGCGATTCTTTAATGCGCCGGGAATGGCGCTGCGCGCGTGGGGTGCGCTGCTGCTCGCGTTCGTCGCACGTGGCCCGGCGCCGCTGCTGCTCGGAGCGTACCTGCTCCAACGTTCGCGCGAGACACAGTCGCTCTTCACCTTCTCGCTCGGCCTCTCGTTCGCGCTTGTCGGGCTGGCGCTGCTGCTTCGCGCGCTGGCGATCGCCGTCGTGATCGGCCTGGCGCGGCGTTACCGTCCAGATCAGGCGCTGCGCATCGCAGGCCGGGCGACGTTGCTCGCCGACCGGCTGACCGCGCTGGTCGTCGGCGGTGGACTGGCGCTCTACTGGGCGCTGCCCTTTGACACGCTGCAAAACGTCGGGCTGCCGCGCTTCAGCGGTGGGATCGAAGTCTTCTTCGTCGCCGGAGTGATGATGGTCCTCGGCGCGGTTTTGGCCCTCGCGCCAAATCTTGATCTGCTGCTGGCTCCGGCGAAGTGGCTGCTCTCGCGGCTGGGGCGGCTGCGCCACGTCACCTTCGTCGCGCTGGTCTATCCGGCGTTTCAGCGCTTCCGCACCGGGATTGGGCTGGCGCTCTTCTCGCTGGTCTGCTTCACGATGGTCGTGATGGCCTGCATCGCGGCCTCGGCGACGCAGAGCTACGACAACCTGCCCGCGCAGGCGGCGAACTACGACATCGCCGGGCAGCCGCTCTTCAGCCCGGTCGGCGGCCTCGGCGCGCTGACAAAGGATATTCACGATCAGACGTCCGATCATGGCGCGGGGCTGGCGGCGATCAGCTCGGCGACGCCGCTGCCACTGGGCATCATTCAGCCCGGGGCGCAGTCGGCGCGCTGGGGCGTGTACCCTGCTTCGCAGGTGGACGGCGCGTTCCTGGACGGCGTCGGGCTGCCGCTGGTCGCGCGAGCATCGGAATTCACCAGCGATGCGGATGTGTGGCGCGCGGTGCGTGAGCATCCCGGAAACGTCGTGATAGACGTGGCGGCGCTCAGCCGGAGGGATGCGGCGCTGCTAGGCGCGCGCCAACCAGGGCGACCGCAGGCGGCGCAGTACATCGGTCCGCCCGTCGCGGCGGGCATTCCGGGTCTTTCCAGCCTGGAGGCGCTACAATCCGGCGGGACGGCGACGGACCTCAGCGCGATCCCGTTCGACTTCTCCGGACTCTTCGCCAATGGCGACGCGCTCAACGACGCGACGCTGCGGCTCCAGAATTTTGCGCTTGGCCCTGGCGCCATCGCCCCGACATCAATTTGGGTCGCGGACATGCGCGGCGGCGCGGCGACGAAGCTGACGGTCGTGGGCATTGTCGATAACGCGCGCGGGCAGCGCTACGGGCTGCTCGGCTCGCCGCAGACCTTTGCGCCAGTGGAGCGTGGGCTGGCGCCGTTCGGCAACGAATACTACTATTTCAAGCTGGCGCCGGGCGCGCAGGCGAACCAGCAAGCGTATGCGCTTGGGGCGGCGTTGCGCGCGCATGGCTTCGAGACGACGGTGATCCAGGAAGTGCTGCTCGACCTCAACGGCCCGCGCGTCTACATCAGCCGCGTCCTCGTCGGGCTGGTTGGGCTGACGCTGCTGGTCGGGATGGCGGCGCTGGCCGTCACGGGGTCGCGCGCCGTGGTCGAGCGACGGCAGCAGATTGGCATGATGCGTGCGCTGGGCTTCCGGCGGCTGCATGTCCAGTTGCTGTTCCTGATCGAGTCGCTGCTGGTCGGCGTCGTCGGGACGGCGCTGGGCCTAGTCCTGGGTCTGATCCTCTGCCAGAACATCTTCGCGGTGGATTTCTTTTCGCAGTTCCAGTCGGGGCTGACGCTGGTCGTGCCGTGGGCGGAGATCGCGCTGATCTGCGCCGCCGCGTTAGGGGCGTCACTGCTCGCGGCGCTGCTGCCGGCGTGGCAGGCGGGTCGGGTGGCTCCGGCGGACGCGTTGCGCTACGAATAGTGAACCAAAGGATACGGCATCGTGAGCATAGACGAGCAGGAGCGTAGCGCGGCGGGGGAGATCGCGCCGCCGTCGCCGCCGATCGTGCGCGCCGAAGGCTTGAGCAAGACGTATCGCGCGCACGGACTGGAGGTTCCCGCGCTGGTAGACGTGAATTTGCGCGTGGAGCGTGGCGAGATGGTCGCGGTGATGGGGCCGAGCGGCTGCGGCAAGACGACGCTGCTCAACTGCCTCGCCGGGCTGGATACGGTTGATAGCGGCGCCATCGAGATTGATGGGACGAACCTGGCGACGCTGAGCGATGCGCGGCGCACGGACTATCGCGCGCGAGCGATGGGCTTCATCTTCCAGAGCTTCAACCTGCTGCCTGTGCTAAGCGCGGTCGAGAACGTCGAGTTGCCGCTGCTGGTGCTGCGCGTGCGCCAGAGCGAGGCGCGTCGCCGTGCGCGCGAGACGCTGGCCGCCGTGGGGTTATCCGACCGGGAGCGGCACAAGCCAGCGGAGCTATCGGGTGGGCAGCGGCAACGGGTGGCGATTGCGCGGGCGCTGGTGAACGATCCGGCCATCGTCTGGGCCGACGAGCCGACCGGCAACCTGGATAGCGACGCGGCGGGCGAGGTGATGGACCTGCTGGAAGAGTTGAACCGCACGCGCGGCCAGACGCTGGTGCTGGTGACCCACGCGCCGGAGATCGGCGCGCGCGCCGGGCGCATCATCCGCATGCGCGACGGGCGCATTGTGTAATAGGAGCCGTGCTAGGACCATGTACGGATGTAATCCGATCCGTGGCGCTCATCTGTTGGTAGCCATGACACCACTTGAGATGTCATGTACTGAGATGAAACCACTATCGGACTTTCTTCACATCATTGAGGACAGTCTCTTTTGACGGCGCCTGGTGTTGCGAATCAGGGGTATTCATGACGTCATGTAGTACGAGCGTCCATGATTGAGAGAAGAGAACGAACAGCCCAATGCCACCCGCGATGGCCAGAAGTACGAAAGGGACTTCTGAATACGGCTGCAGCAATCCAATGGTTCCCGCGAGGACAGGCGTCAGGAGCAGAATATCGCTGACGAGAAGGCGCGCAACACTTATGTTCGTTCTGCGGACCCTGGAACTGCAAATAGATGATGAACGCGCTCTCTACAACACCCAACGCGATTAACAAGACGGCGCCGACAGGCGCCGTGCGAGCAGGTAGGAGCATAATGAGCGCCCAGGCGACGCCAATGAGAAATCCAAAGGCGGCGACAAAGGCGCGCCCCCGTGTCAGCGCATTCACAAGAATTGGCCCAGGGTGCAGCGACATGGCGACAAAGACGAGACCAGCAAGCGCGGCAGAGGCGCCAGCAAACGCAACGAAGTACGATTGCCATTCCTGCAAGATGACCTGGTCAGCCATGATTGTCCCTTCCTGCCATCCCCACTCCTTGGAGTGTCGGCCGGAGTTGAGCGCATCCAGATCCGCCTCCGAAGAGACACCATCTCAATATACAACAGACAAGCCTAGATCAGTCACTTTATGGGTTGCGGCTAACTCACCACGCGAGGGTGCGGATGTGCTGGCCCATCATCCGCATGCGCGACGGTCGTATTGTGTGAGGGCTGGCTGTGCAATA
>DATAOM010000520.1:0-5514 GCA_036265775.1 Ktedonobacterales bacterium
CTTCCTGCCGGTCTGGGACGGCATGGCGCGGCGAACTGCTCTCCACTCGATCTTCCACGGTCATACACTCCTCTTATCTGATCGCTTCCGCCGGGCATGGCGAGAGCGTGTATTCACTCGGGTGTAGCGTCTGTTTTTGCCGCTAGCGCATCCGCTGGCCTAGCCGTGCGCGGCGGGACGGCAGGCAGCGAAAGGACCAGGTCGAAGTCGTCGTCAGCGCCCAGGCGATTGAAGCGCTCAAAGCCGCAGCGCTCGCAGCGATGCACGAGAACATGCTCGCCGTTGAGGCGCTGGAACGCGCCGATGGGGGCCATCATCCCGCCGCAAGGGTTGGCGCGGTCGCCGGAGCGCTCGGCGTCGACATGGCGGGAGTAGAGGCAATAGGGGCAGTGGTTGCGGTGATGTCCGCCGCTGGGCAGCGAGCCGACAAAGCGATGGCAGTGGCCGCAGGTGAAACTGTCGTCAATTGGCCCGCGCCACTGATTGCCACGAGTGGAGCGATCGCGGCGGTCAGGGCGCTTGGGCGCCTGGGGGCGGCGTCCCTTGCCTGAATTGCTCCTCGATTTGCTCAACAGAGGCTCCCGTCGCGCTGATAGCAGCTATCGTACAGCGAAAAGGCGCCTCGTCGCGCTGCGCGTATCGCGCTCGCATAGTGTATCCGGCGCCGCCGCCGACCTGCAAGTCAGCAGGCATGAAGGTACATGAAGGTATAGGAAGCGCAAGCAGTCGAAGCCTTGACTACACAAGGGGGACTACGTATACTTGTTCTATGCCAGCGACAGGCGGCTGAGGACAGCAAATAGTAGAGCGTGTCGAGTAGCAAGAAAGTAGTTGAGAAGTGGGGTTCCTTGAGCCGTTTATCACAGTCCTTAGCGCAAATTCGACCCTGGTCTTGATTGTCACATTCCTTGGCGTAGCGGTTGGAGGAGTCGCGTTATTTCTGGATTATCGCAATGACCGGCGGGCGAACGACACGTTTGGCATCGAGCGTCGCCGGCTCTCCGAGGTGAATCTGAAGGTCAAGCATAACGTCCGTCTCATCCGTGTGCGAGAGAAAACACAAAAGCAGGAGCCAGCGGGCCAGCAGGAGCAGGGCGCGTTCATGGTATTGCGCATGCCACTCAAAAACATTGGTGATGGTCCAATTGATATCCTCGGCATGCTCGCCTCAGCGCGGACGCTGACCTATGAGCAGTGGGAGAATGGGATCGGAGCGCGCAGTAGAGATGTGGAGTGGAGTGATTACCACACATCCTATTGGAATCGTAAGGATATCTCGCACAACGTATTCGCTGGACTCTCGACGACGAAGTCACTTGTCAACGCTACCGACAATTTCACGCGTCTGGCCGCGAAGGAGTATGGCGCGATGCGTCGCCTGGACGCGGTGGTCGGCATGCGGGCGCTCCACGAGGCGCAGGCCATTCATGTGATGTATCGAGTCTTTGCCGTGGCGCGCGGCTATTCGCTTGGGGAGATTCTGCGCCAACTCGGCGGCGGGCCGCCCGATCCCGCGACGAATGTGCGCCAGGAATTATTGCAGTTTCAGCGGCTGGCGCAGCCGAACTACCGACGCTGGTCCGCGCTGCAGAAAGCGCTTATCAATCTGAACCGTTTTGCTTTCCGGCTTGCCATCTTTGATGTAGACCGTCTCACTACAGACAAAGATCCGGACAAAGACCCCACTCCATGCGCATGATCCGCTGGGCGCTCTGGTGACGCCCGACGCTTGGCGCCTCTTCCTGCTGCGCCACTGGGAGTTTATTGACGACGGCTTCCACGCGCCGGAGGGCCTCCCATCGAAGTATGAGAAGCCATTCCGACTGCCACCGGGAGGGATGAAGCGCGCCAGCGAGATCGCCGAAGAGGCCTTTCCCAACCGCCGTCTGCCCGATGTCTGGGATGATGAGACAAAGCGGAAGATCCGCGATGTCCACACGCAATGCGCTCGTGAGCTTGCGCCTTTCATAGAAGCGTGGAAACGGTTGCTGGCCGACATCCAGCGCTGTGAGGCAAATGACCCCGATGACTTTAAAGGCCGTCTTCCGAAGGGGTGCCCGAATGAGGGCTATCCGCGCATGATTCACGGCGACTCAGAGTACAGAGAACGCTGGTTCAGGCTCATGCAGGAGGGCTATCTGGTCAGCAAACCGTTTCAGCGCAGTCGCATTCACATTGGATTCATTCGCGCTGGCGGACGTCACAGGAACTTGAGCAAGGCGGATATTCCCGAAGATCCACGCGTGTTGGAGCCGTTCGTCATGCGAACCTACTACTTCCTCGATACGCTGACCGAGCGTGAGCTAAAGGATGAGCAGTTCGCCTTCGACGAAGATGGCCCATCGGGAGTGCGCGCCAGCTAGGTCCAGCTAGGTACGGATGCGCCAGCGCCGGATTTCCGCGAATATCTCCGCTGGCGCGTTATCATTCCGCGCCGCCATCTCTGCCTTGGCGCTCTGCCGGTCGCCGATCGTTACGCTTTGTCACGCGCCATAATGTAGACGCCTTGAGGAGAACATCGCTTCTCACATTGGGTGATCTACAAGAAGGGGCGAGCGCTGATGAGCGGGAAGAATATGAAGCTGGCGACAGATGATCGTCACGATGTCACGCGGGTCGAGGCGTTCAGCGACGGAGTCTTCGCCATCGCCATCACCTTACTCGTGCTGAACATTCACATCCCGACCACCGAAGATGCGGCGAAGAGCGGGCTGGCAAGCGCGCTGCTTAGCCAGTGGCCGGTCTATCTGGCGTATCTCTCCAGCTTCATCACCATCCTGGTTATGTGGATGGGCCACCACAACCTGTTTCGCTACATCGTCCGTGTGGATTACACCTTCCTCGTCCTCAATGGGCTGCTCCTGCTCGGCGTCACGCTCGTGCCTGTGCCGACCGCGATCCTTGCGCGCTTCGTCGAACCGCCGTCGTCGGAGAGCGCGCTGTCCGCCGCGCTCTACAGCGGCATGTTCTTCTACCTTGCGACCCTCTTCAACGCCATATGGATTTATGCGTCGTCCGGCTCGCGTCTCATGGAGGGATACGAACTGCCACGCGCGGCAAAGCTTCGCTACGCCTTCGGGCCGCTGCTGTATCTTATCTCGCTTGGCCTCGCCTTCGTCAGCGTCAGACTGAGCCTGGCGATCTATCTCATCCTGCTCGTCTACTACGCCTGGCCGAGCAACTACATGCGTCCCAAGGGCGCGCCGCCAGCAGCCGAGGCGATCGCCGACTAGCGCGCAGAGGGTAATGCCCCTCCTCCGCTATGGAGGAAGGGCGTCTGTGTTTGAGAAATCGCTAGCCACGGACGGCGGAGATGACGATGGAGGGGACCTTGCCCGGCGAGGGATTCATCTCGAAGGCAGAGAGCTTACGGAAGACTGCGCTGGCGGCGCGGCCATGCGTCACGAACCAGGGCGGCGTCGGCGTCGAGCGGAACGGCGCGCGCATCACGGTCTTCTGCGGGCGGTCGAACATCAGCGTGTTGTGGACGACGCCGGTTCCCGATTGGATATCGGTCAGCGGATGGCCGGGGAACGCGCCCCAGGTCGTCGTCCCCAGCACGAAGCCTGAAGCAGCCCAGTAATTCAGGGCCACCGTGCCGAAGCGCAGGTTCGTGATCGCGTTCTCAATAGCTTTGCTGACTACCGTGTCCTTGAGCGAGGAAGTGTGCGCCAGCAGCGTGACGTTGAGGGTGCCCCAGATCCCGTCGTTGGCGAAGTCCACCGCGCGGTTGACAAACTCTTCGGGGCTGGCGGCGTCTAGCGCGGTCTCAGCGAAGAGGCTGCAGAACGCCTCGGTGGTAAATACCATATCGTCGGTAGTCTCTGGGGAGACACCGGAGATAAAAGTCCACGGCAACGCATCGCCTTCAGCGGAGCCGTATTGATCGGCCTCCGGATGCGCCCCGACGAAGGCGGCGTGGCGGTCGCGCGCGCCGGGATAGTACGCCGCACGTGAGGGCGTCTTGGCGAAGATAGCGCGGATGGCCTTGAGCAAGTCGTCGCGTTGCTTCC
The DNA here is from genome assembly GCA_036265775.1 of Ktedonobacterales bacterium. Taxonomy (GTDB): domain Bacteria; phylum Chloroflexota; class Ktedonobacteria; order Ktedonobacterales; family JADMIN01; genus DASWAC01. Next base: position 4,014 of record DATAOM010000520.1, read on the forward strand.
AGCCGGCATGGGTGATGATGACACGCGTGGCGTTGCAGTTGAAGCCGGCGTTGACGGTCAGCATGCTGACCAGATGCTCGGCCTGATACTGGATGTCGCTCGCGCTCCAGTTCCCCGGCACGACGATCACTGAGCTGACGTTGCCCAGTTCGCCGGTGATGCGCTTGGTGAGCAGCGGCTGTCCGCTGGCTTTACGCGCGGCGCCCTCGGCGCCAGGACCCCAGACAATGGCGTCGAAAGTCTTATCCGAGCCGGTGATGTGGATCTCCTCAACGCCGGGATGATTACACAGGTACGCGCCCTGCTCCGCCCCGCCGTAGACGATGCGCAGGTAGCCGCCGTCGATCAGCGCGCGGAACGCGACCTCCATGAGTGGGCCAAGGTAGGCGTTGACGGGGTTCATCTTGCAGACGACGACCTGATCCTCGTTGAAGAGCTTGTAGAAGATGTCGAGCGGGCCGATGCTGGACTGGTTGCCAGCGCCGAGGACGAGCGCGACCTTGCCCGCATGTGGCCTGCGGTAGATGCCCGCCTGGTTCTCACGCAGGTTCTTTTTGGTGACGCCCGGCTCCATCCACACATCCGCCGTCAGCCCGGTGAAGAAGAGGCCATCATAGGTCGTCTGTGGGAAGACGCGCGCGGCGACCTGGCCATTGGGTAGCGTGGTCACCGATCCCGGAATGCGTGGCGCGCCACTGCGCGCGATATCGGCGAGCGCGTCACGGTACTGGCGCATGTGGCGAATGATAGTGTAGACGCCCGCGCTCCACTCCTCGCCCGCCAGCAGCGAGTCGGACGCCATTCCCTTGGCCTCCATGCTCGCGGCGACCCAGCGGTCGGCGATCGCATAGAAGTCACGCATGAGCTGCGCCATGAGCTTGCTACGTTCGGCGGGCGTGACGCTGACCCAGGCGTCTTTGTGCTCTTGCAGCGCCGCGACGGCGGCGTCCATCGTGGCCTGGTCGGTCGGCAGGAGATCAGTGGCGGCGGTGGGATACTGGAAGGAGCCTGCGCGTGTGGCGGTGGTCATCTGCGGCGCCCCTTTCGGGTTGTGGTGACGAGACGATCTGTCCAGCATACGAACTGGCAGGCTGCGCGTTCGGTTGTTAAGGGAACTATACCATAACAATCTGCGCCAACAATCTGCGCCGAGAACCATTATCCCTGATGGCGCTTGACCTCAACGTAGCCGTCGCGCACGCGCGTGTCGTAGCGCGGCTCGGCCACCGTCGCCGGGCCAGTCAACACGCGCCCGCTCTTGACGTTGAAGCGCGAGCCGTGCCAGGGACATTGCACCGCGTCGCCCTGTAGCTCGCCCTCGTCGAGCGGGCCGCCAGCGTGGGTGCAGGTCGCGCCGAGGGCATAGACGTTGGTCCCCATGCGCATCAGGATGATCGGAACACCTGCCACGACGACCTTATAGGTCGCGTTCTGCGGCACCTCGTCGAGCGAGGCGACGCGCTCGAACTCCTCCACTACCGGCTCGAAGGCGGTGTGGTTG
>DATAOM010000521.1:0-11582 GCA_036265775.1 Ktedonobacterales bacterium
CATTATTGTAATCGCCGTTTACTGCGTTCCAGTGATCGGCGTCACCCGGTACGCCACGTCCATCTGGGCTGCCAGTGAGAATCTCTGGCGTGATTGCTATGCGATTAATGATGCCTAGTTCTGCCAGCTTGACGGGGTTCAGAGCGGGGGATGCCGCGACACGCTGATACATTTGCCAGGTAGCGCCACGCTTGTATGTTCGCAAACTCTCGTAGTAGCGATACCAGCGATCAACCAACTCGCCGAAGCGAGGGTCGCGCAGGCGCAGATCGTCGTAGGTGACGCGGCCGCTGCGGGTCAGCAGGTTGAAGGTGAAGGGGACCGGCTCCAGGTCGAGATAGCGGCTCAGCGTCTCGAAGTAGACGCGGCTCTCGTGCGCCGCCGCCTGCAACGTCTCGACGACCGGCTTGCGCTGCAACTCATACTCGCTCAGCGCGCGCTCCAGGTCCGGGTAGCGGTCGGGATACTGGCTGAGCGCGTTGGCCAGCGCGATAGCATCCTCCATCGCCAGCTTCGTGCCGGAGCCAATCGAGAAGTGCGCCGTGTGGACCGCGTCGCCGAGCAGGACGACGTTGCCCACATGCCAGCGCGCCGTCCGCAATGTCTGGAAGCTGACCCAGAGCGAGCGGTTCGAGAGCAGCCGCGCGCCACGCAGGTCCGGCGCGAAGAGGCGCTCGCAGTAGGCGATGCTCTCCTCCTCGCTCGCCTGATCCAGTCCCGCGCGCCGCCACGTCTCCTCTGTGCACTCGACGATGAACGTGCTGCGGTCGCCGGTGAAGGGATAGGCATGGACCTGGAAGAGGCCGTGCTCGCTCTCGCGGAACAGAAATGTGAAGCAGTCCAGCAGCAAGTCGCTGCCGAACCAGACGAACTTCGCGCGCCCCGGCTCGATCTTCGGCCCAAGCGCCTGCTCGTAGGTACGCCGCGTCAGGCCGTTCACGCCGTCTGCGCCGATCAGCAGGTCATACTCGCCGAGGTCCGCGAGGTCGTTGATCTCGCGCTCGAACTCCAGCGCGACGCCCAGCTCGTGGCAGCGCTCCTGCAGGATGCCGAGCAGCCGCTTGCGCGCGATCCCGGCGATGACATGCCCGCCGCAACGTATCTCGGTCTCGCGGTAGCGCACGGCGATGGTGTCCCAGATGACGAAGCTCTCGGAAATCGCTTTGTAGCTGGTGTAGTCGGCCTCCTGGAAGGCGGCGAGGGTGCGGTCGGAGAAGACGACGCCCCAGCCGTAGGTTGCGTCGGCGGGGTTGCGCTCGATCACGCGAATCTCGGCGCGCGGGTCGTTCTTCTTGAGCAGCAGCGCGGCGTAGAGTCCGGCGGGTCCTGCGCCGAGGATGGTGATCTTCATGACGAGCGCCCTGTAGTAGCGGTCTGGCGCGCCCCTGCGTCTTCCAGCCGCGCGACCACCTCAGCCAGCCGATCCAACTGCGTCAAATCGGCGACGGCGGGATAGAGAATCAGTTCGTCGCAGCCGGCGTCCTCGTATCCACGGACAAACTGCACGATGGCATGTGGCGTCGTCAGCAGCCCTGTCGCGATGCGCTCGGCATAGGGTCCGGTGAAGGCGTAGTAGTCGCGCAGGTACGCCCTGCCCGCCTCGGCGTGCTCCTCGCCCAGCGCAAAGTACGCCTGCCCCCACAGCAGCGGCGCGCCGAGTCGTCCCAGATCCTCCCAGGCGGCGCAGGCCTTCGCGGCGGCGCGGGCGAAGGCGCGTGGCGGCCCGCCTCCATGCGCATAGCCGTCGGCGTAGCGGGCAACACGGGCAAACGCCTGATCGCTCGTCCCGCCCAGCAGCAGTTGTGGCCCGGCTGGACGCTCCGTGCGCGGGCCGTGGCGTCCTTCCTCCCAGAGGTCGCGCAGCATGTCTAGTTGCTCGACGAGCCGCCTGCCGCGTGAGGCATAGCTGACTCCCGCCGCGTTGTAGTCCTCTTTGCGCGCGCCGACCGCGATCCCCAGCGTGAAGCGTCCGCCGGAGAGCGCGTCGAGGCTGGCGGCGGCCTTGGCGAGCGCGGCTGGCGCGTAGAGCGGGCTGACGAGGATATTCGTGGCGATGCGCACGCGTGTCGTGATGGCGGCAACGGCGGCGAGCGCGGTGAGGGAGTCGAGGCTGTCGTAGACGAGGCGGTCGAGCGTGGCGAGCGTCGAGAAGGGTCCGGCGTCGGCGCGCCGTGCCCAGTCGAGCGAAAGGCTGGCCGTGGCGCCGGGGATCGTCGAGGGCAGGCCAACGCCGATGCGCATCGCGTCGTCACTCCTGATCTGGGCTGATGTGGTCGCCGCTTCCTTATGGGCTTTCAGTATACCGTGTTGTATACCTGCGCAGATTATTCAGGTATCTATCGTGCGCCCACACTTGCGCGAAACTGTGCGCGTAGCTCTCGGAGTGTGTCAAGCCGCCGCTCATTAAAGGCGCGAGCCGCCCGTGTCGCCCATACGATACGCACGATGAGCCAGATAAACAGAATGAGGAGGCTAACACCACGCATGAGAAGCAGTGGCCCAAATAAGTCATCACTTGAATAGATACTGCCACTATCAACTTCTGAAACAAACGTGAAGATGAAAAGAAAGAAAAAGGCTCCCTGTGCCAGCAGGGAGCCGAAAAGGACGCTTACGCCCCTGGCTATTTCTTCACAATAGAGCAATCCAACGCCTGGAAACACCCATTCTAGAAACCCTGCAAGGCCGACTGATTTCTCAGGGGGAACGCGGGTATATGTTGCAAAGGCTGAGGACAGCCTTTGCGGCGCCGCCTGCGGTTGAGCGGATGGAGGCGGTTGTATCTGCGCCTCCATCATCTCCGCGCCAGTCACATCCGCGCCGGTGAGATCGGCCCCTGCCAGGAACACTCGGCGCAGGTTGGCGTTTCTCAGCAGCGCGCCGCGCAGATTTGCCTGACCGAGATTGGAGCCTTCCAGATTTGCGTCGGTTAAGTTGGTGTTCGACAGGTTCGAACCAAAGAGGTTGGTGTCGCGCAGATCGGCGCCATGCAGATCAAGGCCGGAGAGATCCTTCCATGAGAAGTTGCGCTCGCCACTAGCGTAGCGGGAAAGCACCTCCTCGGCGCTGAGTTTTTCGATCATTGATTCCACTCCAACAATACCATCAAGCAATACCATCAAGCGGCAGGAGAGCGGCGCAGGCGGGCGACGAGCCAGGGGCCGAGTGTTACCGCCAGCGCGCTCACCCACAGCGCGTTCGGCGTCGAGAAGAAGCGCCCGAAGAAGACCCAGCCCAGCGCGCCGCCGACGAACGCCGCCCCAGCGCCCAGCCCAACCGTCCACCATCCAGGATGCGCGTCGCCCAGGCCATACGCGCCCAGCCCCCAGCGCGCGGCGTGCGCCAGCCATCCGACGAGCGCGCCCAGCAGCGCCCAGATCAGCACGAGTATGAGCAGGTCCACTGTCATCATCCTTCGCTCGTCAAGTCGTGAGTCATGAGGCGATCAGCAGCAACTGATAGAGGATGGAAAAGAGACTCGCGCCGTCGCCAATCAACTCGCCCGGCGTCGCGCCGCTGCGCACCTCGACATGCTGGAAGCTGCCCAGCTCGACGAACTCGTGCGAGCGTCCCAATTTGGTCAGCGCCGCGGCGAAGTCGCGCGACTCGGTGAAGGGCACGAACTCGTCGCTGGTGTCGTGCATCAGGTAGATGCGCGCGTCGAGCGAATCCACGACGGAACTGGGCGAGAGCGCGCGCAAGAGGTCATGTGAGGCGGGCGGTAGCGCGGCGATATTCGCCTCCACCTGGTCGGGCTGGTCGCCGTAGAGCAGGTGGTATGCCGCCACCGCGCCGGGCGACATCTCGGCCAGCGTCGCGCTATCCAGCGGACGCCCGTTCGTGCCGAGCGCCGACCCAGAGATACCCAGCGCCGAGCGGATGCGCGCTGCGTCGTTGGGCGGCAGCGATCTGGCAACCGAGTGCGCCAGCGTATAGATCGGCACATCCTGTGGATGCCAGGGAGTCAGTTGGCCGTCCACCTCCAGCGCGCGCCGCCCGACATCGCGCAGCAGGCTCGTTGCGTCGTAGTAACCGCCGAAGAGCGTCAGGAACGCCAACCTGCCGTGCAGTCGTGGGTCAGCCGCAGCCAGGCACGCCAGCGCGCCGCCCGCGCTGATCCCGAAAATGCCGACGCGATCAGACCCGACGCCGGGCCAGCTTTTCAGCTTCAGCGTCGCTTGCACGATGGCGTCCTTGTCGTCCGGCGTGAGCGTGTAGTCAATCAGCGCGGGAGTCGTGACCTGCATCACGACGAAGCCCGCCCGCGCCAGCGCCGTCGTGATGTTGACCAGCGCGGCTTCCTTGCGGTTGTCGCCCACCCCCGCGATGACCAGCAGCCCCACGCGCGCGCCAGGAATGGGTGGAACCGCATCCACCGGCTCATACACGTCGAGGTAGACTGGACCATTCGCGCTGGTAATCTCGACCTGCGAATGGCGCACGTCCCCGCCGCTAGCTACCAGCGGCGCCGGCTGCGTGCTTGTTATTACTGCGGGTAGCAGCATCCCCGCGCGGTAGACGGCGCGCCCACCCGGCAGCAGCGCGACAGCGGCGCCGAGTAACGCCAGGAGGACGAGCGCGACCCGCGCGACCTTCGCGCCGAACGGCAGTTTGCCCTGCTCATTGCGATCAGATGCGGCAGGTCTATTCCCGCTAGCAGGCGTGTCGGCCTTCTGTTCAGGGGTCTCGTCGGCCACAGCAGCGCTCCCTCACGCTCGATTCCCAATAGCAGGCGATGTCTCCATCTAAACTACGCTTGCCGGTAGACAGAACTTGCATGAGAGGAAGTGAAGGTGGTGAGAGAACCTAACCCCCTGACCCCCTTCCCTCCAAGGGAAGGGGGAACCACACGCGCGAAGAGTTGTCGTGCCTCTGGCTCCCCCTCTCCCACGAGGAGAGGGGGCTGGGGGGTGAGGTCTCAGCCCGCGCTGACATGGATCTCTGGCGGCTGGCGCAGCGTCTGGTAGACGACGCAGTAGCGCTCGGTCAGGCGGATCAGCGTGGCGAGTTGCTCCTCGCTGGCGTCGGTGTCCAGATCAAAGAAGAGGCGAATCTGCTGAAATCCGACCGGCGTCTCTTTCGAGACGGCCAGCGTGCCGCGGAAATCCAGCTCGCCCTCGGCGCGCACCGCCGCATCGCGCAGCTCAATCCCAAGCGCGGTGGCGACGGAGGAGAGCGTGACGCCCGCACAGGCCACCAGCGCCTCCAGCAGCATGTCGCCGGAGCAGAGTGACAGCCCGTCGCCGCCCGTCAGCGGATGCAGCCCCGCCTCGACGAGCGCCCGGCCCGTCTGCACCTTACAGGTGACGCCCTCGCCCACCTTCCCCTGCGCCTTGAGCGTGATGCGCGCGGCCTCCGGCTCGGCGCGGTAGTGTTCCTTCAGCGGGGCCTGGACGGCGCGCAGGTCTTCGGTCTTCATGGTTCAGTCTCCTGTCCGGCGCGAATGAGGTGGCCTGATGCTTCAATTATGCCAGACAGGAGCAGTCCATTTCAGCGAACAGGGACGCGCGCATCGGCGGTCTGTCTGACATTGGCCGGCTCGGTCTGCGTGATGAGCCGCGCGCCACGCTGCGCCGTCAGGTACGCCCAGGCCCACTGCGTCATCACCAGCAGCCGGTTGCGGAAGTTGATGAGGTAGAAGATGTGGACCACCGCCCAGACCACGAAGGCGACGAAGCCGTGCAGCCGCAGCCAGCCAAGGTCCGCGATGGCCGAGCGCCGCCCGATGATCGCCAGGTTACCCTTGTCCACATAGTGGAACGGCTTTGTCTGCTGGGTCTGCTGGCCGCGCAGCAGCCGCAAAACCCGTTTGCCCGCATACGTCCCCTGCTGCATCGCCACCTGCGCGACGCCCGGCAGCAGCTTGCCGTTCTCCTCCAGATGCGCGGTGTCGCCGATGACCATGATCTCGGGATGGCCGGGAACCGAGAGGTCTGGCTGGATCAGTACGCGCCCGGCGCGATCTGTCTCGGCGTCGAGCCATCTGCCCGCCGGCGAGGCCGCGACGCCTGCCGCCCAGAGCACCGTCCTCGCGCCAATGCGCTCACCGGCGATCATGACGCCACCGTCGTCCACCTCCTGCACCGGTTGCCCCACATGTACCTCGACGCCCAGCCGTTTCAGGTCACGCTCGGCGTCATCCGCCAGCGACTCGGGGAAGGCGTTGAGCAGGCGTGGCGCCGCCTCGACGAGGAGGATGCGCGCCATCGCCGGGTCGATATGGCGGAAGTCGTCAATCAGCGCGCGACGCGCGAGTTCGGCGATAGCGGCGGCCAGTTCGACGCCGGTCGGCCCGCCGCCGACGATCACGAAGGTCAGCCACGCGCGGCGCACATCTGGATCTTGCTCCAGTTCCGCCGCCTCGAAGGCGAGCAGGATGCGACGGCGGATCGCGGTGGCGTCGGTGAGCGACTTCAGGCTGGGGGCGTCGTACGCCCACTCGTCGTGCCCAAAGTAGCTTGGCCCCGCGCCGGTCGCCACGATCAGATAGTCGTAGGGTACGGCGAACTCGCGTCCCTCGAAACGGTCGCGCGCGATGACCCGCCGCGACTCCACATCCACGCTGACGACCTCCGCCAGCAGCGTCTCGGCGTTGCGCTGGTCGCGCAGCATGCCACGGATCGGCGCGCTGATGTCGGCGGGCGAAAGATCGGCCGTCGCCACCTGATAGAGCAGTGGCTGGAAGACGTGATGGTTGTTGCGATCAATCACCGTCACCCGCACGGGAGCGTGTCGCAATGCATGCGCCGCGCGCACGCCACCAAAGCCACCGCCGACGATCACGACGCGCGGCAAATCCGCTTGTTCCCGTTCATATCTGCCTGGCATTCTGCGCCTCCTGAGTGTCCTCTGGCGGCAGAGCCGCGCCGCCTTTCTTGCAGGACTCTCCATACCAGATTGTAGTCCGCCCTGCCAGCCTGCGTATGCGAGGAATGTGCGAGGAATGAGAGTGCGAATTAGACCGTTGCCAGCGGCCAGGCGAGCGTTTCCAGGTGACGCGCATAGTGAAGAAGCGGTGGAATGTCTGGCAGCGCGAGGCCATAGCCCTGCGCCATCGTGTTGCGCCGGAAGTTGGCCTCGGCAGGCTGTAGCGGCCACTGCTGATGATGAATCTCGCCGCGCAGCAGCCGTCCGCGCGCGTCGGTCGTGTAGAGGCAGTAGCGCTCGGTCAGGAAGGCGTCGAGCGCGCCTGGCGTCGAGGCGTAGACGGGACCGTTTGGCTGATAGCTCACGTCGAGTTCGGCGGCTGGCGCGCCGGAGTGCGTGCGCAGCGAGCGATAGCTCGTCCTTTCACCTGCCTGGCTGACCGAGAAGCGCGCGCGAAAGTAGGGCAGGTGGAACCAGCGCCGCGCGATCTCCACGGCGAGTGGATTCCCCGCATCCAGGCTGAAGAAGTAGACGCCAGCCTTACCTCCCACCGTCACATAGGTGCGTACGTTTAACTCCGGGAACGCCGAGAGCCAGGGAAGAGCGGGCGCCAAGCGTGGACGCACGTTGCGCATCAGGAATGGCACGACGCCCAGCCACGCCTCGCCCTCATAGCGGTCAAGCTCCAGCGCGGCGGGAACGAGCGGGCGCAGCGTATCAAAGGGGACTGGCCAGTGCGCGAAGAGCAGCCGGTCCCACGTCTGGCGCATCACCCACGGTCCTTGTGGAAGCGGCCACGGACGGCGCCCGGTCTGGCGCAGAATCTCATCTGGCTTCATTGTAGCGCAATCCATAGGTGCAGCGCGCCCAGCGCGGCGAACCAGGCGAGGATCAGCCAGTCGCCCCAGCGGCGGCCAAAGGTCAGTTGCGTCGCTGCGCGCAGGAACCAAAAGCCTGCCACCCACAGCGCGAGGAGACGTCCCACACCCAGCAGCCAGCCCTGCGCGAAGAGGTCGAGCAGGCCGATCCCGACCAGCGTGTAGCTTGCGGCATGGTTCATCACCCAGACAACGCCGTTGAGGTCGCGCGGCGTCGCGGTGTAGGTCGTCGGCCAGAGGCGGAACGGACGCGGCGCCTTCCAGTCTGGCGCGCGCTCCAGGATCACCGTGCGGAAGTCGAGCCACCTCGGCAGGAAGAAGTGCGCCGCCCCCAGCGCGAGGGTGAAGACGCCCGCGCCGTAGAGCAGCGCTGATAGCAGACCGTCCACGCGAGAGTTCCCTTCCTGTTGACGACTCATCTGCGTCCGCGCAACACGCCCGCTCGGTCCGCCGTAGTGTATTATAGGAGAGCGCCGTCTGGCGCGAACCCATATCCCAATTTGGGTACAAGGGAGAAACTGACCGTCATGGACCAATTCGACCAAGTGGATCGGCCAAAGGCGATCAACCACGAGCACATCGTTGGCAACCTGATCATGGCGCTGATCGTGATCTTCGTGCCTATCCTTGGCCACATCATCCTTACGGCGATCATCCTGCGCGATGACCTGCGGGGATGGGAGAAGCTGGCCTGGATCGTAGTGATCTGGGTCGTATGGTGGGTCGGCCCCTTCCTGTACCTGCTGCTGGGACAGCGCCGCAACCGCCTGCTCAACTTTATCTAGACGCGCAAACGCTCTGGCGCGCGACGACGGCTCGCTCTGGGAAGAGCAGGGCCAGGCATAGACGCGATTCCCAACTGAGAGAGAAGCCAGAGCGCCCCCATTCGTCCAGTGTAACGCGCGAGCACACCGGTCTCTGGCTGTCGCAGCGTGGTGGCATCTCGGGTCCAACTGTACGCCGTCTTCTGCGATCGCGCGGCAGCGGAAACACTGAAATTACAGAGATTGAAGGTAGACGGCGAATGGTGGAAATCACACCGTTTGGCGTACTAACCGTTGTCACGCTCTGTGTTGGAGCGATCGGGGTCATCGTGCTTGCGGTCCTGCTTTTCATCGCCTTCGTACCGCGGAGAAACCGTAGGAGCAGGGAGTGACTCCTGGAAGGCGGGCATGGCATGGGGCCAGCCAGATTGGAGCGGCGCCATCTTCTTTGGCCTGCTGACGCTTGCCACGATCCTGTGTCTCGCGGTGTACGGATTGTGAAGTATGCGCATGCGGAAGTAGGCGCGTCTCACTTGACTTGCTATCGAGCAAGCGCACAAGCGGAAGGAAGCCGCATGAGCGAACCATTGAGCGAAAAGACGCTAATGCCGCTAGATGGCTTTAGTCGCCTGCGCGATGAGACGAAACGGTTGCGCAACGAGAGGAAACGGTTGTCTACTGAGAGCGAACACTTGCGCGCTGCGAGCGAGCAGTTGCGCGATGACAGTGATCGGGCAAGCGCTCAATACGAGTGGTGGCGCGAAAGGGTCAACACCGCGCGTATCAGCGTTGGGGCAGGAATCAGACGATGACTGACGACTACAATGACATCATCAAGCGCATGATGCGCGACCTAAAAGAAGATGACGCTGGCCCGAACGCCGCGCCGCGCTGCGAAGGCTGCGGGCAAAGCGTGGAGTTGGCGCCGTACGAGCTTCGCGCTTCGAACGGCAGCGCCGAATGGGTGATGTATTGTGCTGAATGCCGCGCGCTGGCCACGACTGTAGACTCGGAAGACCGCAATTGAGAGCAGCGCATGCCAGGTGACTCAGAGACCCACTCATTGTCGGAGCGCTTCTGTTAGTCATCATCCTGTGCAGTCGCTTGTTGGGTCTTCGGTTAGATCTGACGGTCAGGCCGGGTAGCATCCGCGTGTTTCCTTCGACCATTGGTACGTCGCAAGATGCGTAGAGCTTGCTGAACCGCGTATTCAAGCGTAGACTGGCCAAGGCTGGACTGCCGCGCGTTGCGCTTCCACACATGCGTGGCCACGTGGCGGAGATGATGGACACGATGCTCGCGTCGTCCGCGACCGCCTCATTGTGTCCACGATTCTGTCTACAATTGGCGCGTACATCAGCGCACGTCAACAGGTAGCGCAGCAGTGCGAAGTCGCATTTTTCGGCGTTTTCACACTCCCGCGTATGCCAACAGACAGTAGTGAACGAGGGCGCCACTCGCGCGTTGTCATTTTTGAGAGACCATCCTTTGGCGCGTCGCAGCGCATCTTGACCCAGGGAGCAGAGAGTTCGGCTATGCGCATCCTCGTCTCCGGCGGTGGCACTGGCGGCCACATCTATCCCGCGCTCGCCGTCGCGCGCGAGTTGCGGCGCAAGTACGACGCCGAGCTGCTCTATCTGGGCGACGCCAACGGCCTGGAGACGCGCATCGTTCCGCAGGAGGGCATCCCCTTTGCGCCCATCGTCGCCGGGAAGCTGCGCCGCTACCTCTCCGCCGAGACCTTCACCGACCTTGGACGCATCCCCGTCGGCATGCGCCAGGCCATCGGTCATGTGCGCGAGTTCCAGCCCGACGCCGTCTTTACCAGCGGCGGCTATGTCTCCGTCCCAGCGGGATTCGCCGCGCGCACGCAAGGCGTCCCGTTCCTCATGCACCAGCAAGACGTGCCGCCGAACCTGGCGAACCGGCTGCTGACGCCGCTGGCGACCAAGATCTCCGTCTCGTTTCCCGACTCGCTGCGCTACTTCCCCAAAGATCGCACGACACTCTCCGGCAACCCGGTGCGCGCCGAGGTGCTGGCGATGGCGAACGTTCCAGGAGCGCTGCGCAAACTGGACTTTCAACTCGATCCCGCGTTGCCAGTCCTGTTAGTAACCGGCGGGAGCCAGGGCGCGCGCCGGCTGAATCAGGTCATCGTCGCGGCGCTGACGCAACTCTTGCCACGCTGCCAGGTCCTGCACGTCAGCGGCGAGTACACCTACCAGGAGACGCGCGCCGCCGCTGAACGCCAGTTCGAGTTGCTGCCTGGGCTGCGTTCTCGCTATGCGCTGTACGCCTATCTGAGCAGCGAGATGCCCGCCGCGCTGGCAGCGAGCGACATCGTCCTCTGCCGTTCCGGCGCCGCGACGCTCGCCGAGCTGGCGATCATGGGGCGGCCTAGCCTGCTCATCCCCTTGCCGCCGGGCTTCACCGGCTCGCCGCAGCAGGTCAACGCCGAGATGTTCGTCAAGGCGGGCGCGGCGGAGATGACGCTGGACAAAGACCTCACCCCCGACCGGCTCTGCTCGACGCTCTTCCCCTTGCTCGGCGACCCAGTGCGCCGCGCCGCGATGGCCGAGGCGGCGCGGCGGTTCGCGCATCCTGAGGCGGCGGCGAAGCTGGCCGATAGCGTCGCCTGGCTCGCCTGGAAGCGCACTGCCAGCTAGCGCGCCGCTGGCTATGAGATTATTGCGATCCGGCGGCGCCAGACTCGCGACTGCTGAGCGTGAACAGGATGATCGCCGTCACTAGCGCGACCAGACTCGTCGCGCCCAACTGGAACGGCCGCGCGAGCGAGACGTTGGTGAGAATGAGCAGCGTGTTGAGGACCGCTAGACTCAGCAAGAACAAGATCAAGACCACGCCCAGCGCGCGCCCGGTCCCTGCGATGATCTGCAGCGCCCGCGTGATCGCCGGACGGGAGTACTCCAGCACCGCGACCGCGAGGATGACGGCGAACACCGCCAGCACGCCCAACGCCAGGTTCGTCAGCGCGGCCAGATAGTTCGACTGGCTAGCGGAACTGAAGGGGTTGAATCGCTCCCAGACCGAGCCGGTGGTATTGGCGCTTGCG
>DATAOM010000522.1:0-18448 GCA_036265775.1 Ktedonobacterales bacterium
CAGATCACTTTTTCATCTGCCCTTTTTTGTGCTTTCGTACCCTCCTGTAAATAGGGTGAGGGAAAGTGCGTTGCAGGCGCTGCTCAATCTGGTGGTGTGCGCGCCATTTTCATCGCCGCTGGCGGGTTCTGCCCAGGAACAACTGTTGTAAATTGGTGGGGCAAAGCCTTAGTACTACAATCGCGCTTATCCGCAGCCTGATTGGCGCCAGATCCGAATCCGTCTGCACTTGGGGCAGTTTGCTCTTTTGCTGGTTGGCGCGGAGCCTGAATTCATACGCGCTACTCTCGCAAACGCCGCTGTAGCGCTAGGGCCACGAGAGACCTAGCGGATTGGGCATCGGGACGCCGCCTTGTCTCACTATGGCGTCGCTTAGCGGCCAGACCAGCTCGCGCAGCCGAGCGGAGCGCTCCACGCCCAGATACTCCCACGGCGGCATGGCGAGCGCGTCGGTGCGGCCCTCGACCGCCTGCCGGCCCAAGCGCCCCCGGTCCGTCAGCGCGCCCGCCGCATTGAGCCAGCCGCGACGCCGCAGCCGTTCTTCCGCCGCCGCCCACTCCTCGTCGCTCCATCCACGGTGCGGCTGAATCGCCTCACGCGGCGCCCGCCCAGCCGCCACCTGAGTAATGTGCGCCTCGCACCCGTCCAGACCTTCGGCCAGCAGCGCGGCGACATGCCCGTCGCCGCGATACTCGCGCAGCAGCGTCGTCGCATGCCACAGGACCATATGCGGCTCGTCTGGCCAGGGCAGCGACGTGTGCCCGGCAAAGAGCGCGCGCCCAGCGACAGCGCACGCCCCGCACGCGCTCCGCGCCAGCCCCGCGGCCTCGGCCAGCCCGACTGATGAAACTCGGTCATCCAGCAGGCGACGCAGCGCGGCGTCGGCAGCCTGATAGCGGGCGGCGAGTACGCGGTCGGGTGTGGAGAAGCGCCAGGCGTCCGGAATGGCGCGCGCCACCATGGTGGGATGGAAGTTGTAGAACGTCGCGGTGACGACCGCGGCGGGCGCCGGACCTATCGCGGCGGCGCGCGAGGCGAAGTAGCCCATCCAGAAGCCCTTGAGCCCGGCGTCGACGAATGCCTGGCGCGCTTCGGGCGCGAAATAGATCATCGCATGGTAGGGCTCGAGCGTCTGCCACATCTGCCGGGCGAGAGATGGGGTGTTGTGCGCCGCAGGATCGTGCGTCATCGTTTCCTCCATAGTAACTGTTCGGGAGCAACTGTTCGGGAGTAACTGTTCGGGCCGCAACCAGCCAGAGGCGCCACATCGGGATACTCTTGAAGATACTCTTGCGCGTTACGTCCAGCACATTCCCAGAGCAGAGGACACCAGGATGGCCGCGCTGTTCGATATATGGCGCTATGCTGATGGGACACTCGCAGATGAAGTCTATATGCCCTCACACCCTTAGATATGCGAAAATGAGTATGTAGTCGCTGTAGAGCGAAGATAGCCCGAACAGATCGCCCGCCGGGGAGAAGACTCCTCAGCGGGCGACATCGTCGTGACGCGCTGCCTAGCGGGCGACCGCCTGTTCCTTGACACGCTCCGGCGTCGCGGGCACATCGCCGGGCTGGCCGCGGATCACCCAGACACGCGAGGGCGCGTTCTTCAGCAGGTAATCGGCGGTCTCGCCCAGGGCGAACTCGCCATTCAAATCCAGCTTGTAGGGCACACCGATGATGACCAGAGCGCACCCATGGGCGCCGCTGGCGTCGACAAGACTCTGGCCCAGATGGCGCGACTGCAACACATCCTGCCCGATGGTGACGTCGAACTTGTGCGCGACCGCAGCGGCGTTCTTGAGCGCCGCCTCAGCCAGGCTGGTCTTTTCCGGCATCTCCGCGTTGACGGGCAGCGTGCGCGGCACCTCAATGCCATAGATCGCACGCACCTCGACGTTTGGCTTGGTCTTGGCGACCGAACACGCGACCGCCACCAACTGGTTATCCAGGGCCGCGCCGGTCAGCGAGACCAGCACGAGATACTTCTCGCAGTGGCCGTCCACCGCAGAGCTCAAGGGCAGCATGTCCATTTTTGGCTCTTGCGCCCCGTCCTCCGCGTCGTGGCCAGCGTCGTGCCCATTTATCTTGGCGGTGCGTGCATTTTGCGAGAGCAGCCGCTCAAGAATACTCACCTGTATATCCTCCTGGGTCAGGAGGCGACCTCGCCTGACCTGACCGTTATGCGCATCGCCGCGCAGCAAAAAGAGCGCTGGGGTTCCGCTCGGTCGGGCAAGCATACGCCTACCCGATCAGCCGCTGTTACGCGCTGTTTGCGTCTTCCCCGCGCCCCCGCCCAACCGTGACCATACACTCCTGCCTCAGACACATCCACACCTGCGTAAACATGGGTGAACATGACTGCTGGCGTGCGGCGAGACGCCTGCCGTCTCACTCACACCTCACACACCCAGTATAGCGCAAGATGCAAGAGCTTCGCTATGGGCTTTTCAGGCAGGCCAGACTGGCGCTCGTTGGCGCATCCTTATGGAGCGTTGCGCGCGCCAGTCCCACTATTTCCTTCGACATAAGATATACGAGTATTCATGCCGCTTTGTTACGTGTAACCGGCGGATAGCCAAAGCGGTCTGCTCGTTTGCCGCTCCACTGCGCCGCTGCTACAATGAGCAAGATCGCCGTTGCGAGGCGTGACGCCAGTCCACACAAGGGCTGGTGCGATATTCCAGCACATCTGGCGTACGGCGGATGACAGAGGACGAGAGACCATGACGGCGGAAGCGACAGGCGCGGAAGGCTTCGGAGAGGCGGTTGGCGGCGACTCTACGGCGCTGGAGTGGGCCAGCCCCGGCGTGAGCCTGCGCAAGCGCATCCTGACGGGCGCGGGCGTCGCGCTGGTCGCCGCGCTCTTCCTCTTCATCGCCTGGTACGAGAACGCTTCGATGCTCGTCAGCACGCTGATCGGGCTGGTCTTCATTGGCTGTTTCATCTGGTACCTGCGCATCATCGCCCCTACGCCCTACACGCTCCGGCTGGATGGCGCTGGCGTCACGCGGACAGAGCGCAATGGCGAAGCCCAGACCATCGCCTGGACGGGCATCGCGCGCATCAAAGAAGAGGTCTTCAAGAACGGAACCTCCGTCAGCTTCGCGCTCTACAAGCGCGTCGGCGAGCGCAACGTAGCCCGCTCTTTCGTTATCTACCGCGACGACATCCCGCGCTTCGACGAGTTTCTAGTCGCCGTGCGCGCCCACCTGCCGGAGAGCGTGGAGTGGCGACGCGAGACGGTTCACGAGTAGAGACAGTCCACAATCGAACCTCAATCACACCAAGAGAGGAGACCAGCATGGGCATTCGTGACCTGCCGTTCTGGGGACGGATGGCGGCGGAGGTCGCCGACGCGGGGCTGGATAAGCTGGGCGAGAAGAAGTGCGCGGTCAAGGGCCACAAATGGCGCAACGTGAAGGCGATCATGCTGCGCGAGGACGGCGGGGTCGAGGAGCTGCCCAAGGGCGCCGCGCAACGCTGCTCTCGCTGTGGCGCGGAACGCTCGATGATCGGCGAGTAGCGCGCATGGCGACGCGGAGCGTGGTCGAGCTGATCCGCCACAAGCGCGACGGCGGCGCCTTTACTGACGGCGAGATCGGTGAGCTTGTCAGCGGCTACACCAGCGGCAAGATTCCCGACTACCAGATGTCGGCCCTGCTGATGGCGATCCTCTGGCGTGGCATGTCGCGCGCGGAGACCGTCGCGCTGACGCTGGCGATGGCCGCCTCTGGCGAGCAACTGCGCATCCGCGAACGTCTCAGTCCCGTCGCCGATAAGCACAGCACCGGCGGCGTCGGCGATAAGGTGACGCTGGCGGTGGCCCCACTGGTCGCGGCGTGCGGCCTGCCGGTGGCGAAGATGTCTGGCCGGGGGCTGGGTCACACCGGTGGGACGGTGGACAAGCTCGAATCCATTACCGGCTTCCGCACCGAACTGACACAGGATGAGTTCGCCGCGCTGCTGGAGCGGCACGGACTGGTGATCGCCGGGCAGTCGTCTGCGCTGGCCCCCGCCGACGGCAAGATGTACGCGCTGCGCGACGTGACGGGCACGGTGGAGAGCATCCCGCTGATCGCCGCGAGCATCATGAGCAAGAAGCTCGCTATCGGCCCCTCGCACCTGCTGCTGGATGTCAAGGTCGGCGCGGGCGCGTTCATGAAGACGCAAGCCGACGCGCGGCTGCTGGCGGAGACGATGGCGCGCATCGGCGAGGACGCGGGCGTGCGCACGGTGGCGCTGCTGAGCGCGATGGAGCAGCCCCTTGGGCGCGCGATAGGCAACGCGCTGGAGATCGTGGAGACGGTGGCGATTCTGCGTGGCGAGGGGCCAGAGGACGTGACCGAGCTGTGCGTCCACGAGGTGGCGACGCTGCTGGCGATGGCCGGGCTGGCGAAGACTGAGCACGAGGGCGAGCGGCGCGCGAAGAAGGCGATATCAGACGGCGCGGGGCTGGCGAAGCTGCGCGAGGTGGTCGTGGCGCAGGGCGGCGATCCGGCGCAGATCGATGATCCCTCAAAACTGTCACAGGCGCGCTGGGTCGGGACGCTGGAAGCGCCACGGTCGGGCTACATCGCCGGTATCCACGCGGAGCAGGTGGGGATGGCCTCAGTGCGGCTGGGAGCGGGGCGAGCGCGCAAGGGCGACCCGATTGACCCCGCCGTCGGCTTCGTCCTCCAGGCCAAGGTGGGCGACCGCGTGGAGGCGGGCCAGCCGCTGATCGAGATCCACGCGCGCACGGCGAAGGCTGGCAAGGCGGTGCGTTCGGCTCTGCTCTCTGCGTACACCTGGAGCGACGATCCGGTTCCCGCGCCGCCGCTGCTGCTCGGCTCTGTCTCCGGCGCGAAGAGGACGCGCGCTGACTAGAGCGTCTTACGCCACCAATCTTCTACAGAAGGACACGGACTCCGCCAGCCTGCATGGCGCCAACCCAGCGAGGGATGGGCCACACCTTTGTCCAGCGCAGGTCGAGCTTCTCGAGCCGCGTCAACTTCTCCATGGTGTCAGGGAGCCGCACCAGATGCGCAGCGCGAAGGTCGAGGAAGGCAAGACTCTGCAGCTCGCCAATCTGCTCCGGCAGCTCCTGCAGCGGGTTGTTTCGCAGGTCGAGCCGTCTCAGCGCGCGCAATCGCGTCATCTCCGCTGGCAGATGTGAAAGCTGGTTGCCGCTCGCCACCAGCTCACGCAGACTCGTGAGCGCGCCAAGGCTCTCAGGCAGCGCTTCCAGGCGATTATCCTGCACGTGTAGTTCACGAAGATTCGTCAACTGGCCGATCGTGTCGGGCAGAGCGCGCAAGCCATTGGCGTATAGGCGTAGCTCCTCCAGCGCGGTGAGCGCGCCGATAGAGTCGGGCAGGGCGGCGAGCGGGTTATGGGTCAGGCCCAGATAGCGCAGGCGCGGCATACCCGCAAAGATAGATTCAGGCACGCGCTCCAGCAGGTTATCGCTGAGGTAGAGCGCATCCTCGAGCGCGCTCAAGGCGCTCATCTCGCTCGGCAATTCCTGGATGCGATTGTGGCCAAGATCGAGCATGCGCAACTGTGTCAAGCCAGCGATCTCGGTTGGAATGGCGCCGATCTGGTTCTCAGCGAGATTCAACCGGCGTAGTTCGGTCAATTGGAGCACAGCCGCTGGAAAGTCGCGGAGCTGGTTGTTTCCCACACTGAGGTCTCGTAGCTCGCCGAGACGCGCCAGATCATCAGGCAAGGTAGCGAGGCGGTTGCCATAGAGGCTCAACCGGCGCAGACGAGAGAGCGTGAGGACCGCTGGCGACACGGCGCCCAATTGATTGCCGTCGAGATGCAGCTCTTCTAAACCGCCGAGCAGCGCAATCTCGCCTGGCGCATGCTCTAAACCCGTGCGGTCGAGAATGAGTCGCCGCGCCGTAGCGGCCTCTGGCAGCAGATCAAGCCGAACAGTGAGCGGCTGGCCGCTGCAATTGATCTCATCACGTGTCATCGGCGCGCCTCGTTTGTTCTGGCAGCGTCATGGCACGCCGCCCAGGCCCTCAAGCTCGTGTTTGGGATCGCGCAACATCAGCGATTGCACCGCCTCGCGCACGTCCTTGCCCTCGTAGAGCACCTGGAAGATCTGCTCAGTGATTGGCATCTCGACGCCCAGATCGCGGGCCAGTTCCAGCGCAGCGCGCGTGGTCGGCGCGCCCTCCGCGACGGTATTGCGCTCGGCCAGCACATCGTCCAGGCTGCGCCCCTTCGCCAGTTCCAGTCCCAACGTGCGGTTGCGGCTCAGCGGGCTGCTACAGGTGGCGATCAGGTCGCCCAGCCCGGCCAGTCCTGCCAGCGTCAGCGGATTCGCCCCTGCCGCCAGCGCCAGCCGCGCGATCTCGGCCAGGCCCCGCGTCATGAACGACGCCTTGGCGTTGTCGCCATAGCCCAGCCCATCGCTCACGCCGATGCCGATAGCGATGACGTTCTTCAGCGCGCCGCCCAACTCCACACCCACAACATCATCGGCGGAGTAGACGCGGAAGCGCGAGCTGTTGAGCGCGGCGCGGGCCATCTCGGCGGCTGCGCGGTCGGAGGAGGCGACGACGGCGGCGGCGGGCAGCCCACGCGCCACCTCGGCGGCGAGATTTGGACCACTCAATGCGCCGATGCGTGTCTCGGCGGGCAACTCTTCGCGCAGCGCCTGGCTCATGCGCAACTTCGTTCCCAGTTCCAACCCTTTGCTGCAGCAGATCACCACGGTTCCCGGCGCCAGCAGCGATGCGAGGGCGCGGGCATGTTCACGCACACGCTGCGACGGCGTGACCAGCAGAACGAGGTCGCAATCGGCGATGGCCTCGGCCAGATCGCTCGTGACGCGCAGATTCGCCGGGAATGGACAGCGCGGCAGGTAGGTCTCGTTCTCGCGCTCGCGCTCCATCGTTTCGGCGCGCTCTGGCCGGTGCTCCCAGAGGCGGACCCCCTGCGGCGCGGGCTTTTGTTTGCCATGCGCCTCGTTCGCCAGCCGCTCGCGTTCGCGCGCCACCAGGATGGCCAGCGTCGTCCCCCACGCGCCGGTGCCCAGGACCGCCACGCCGCCCATCGTTCCGCCTCCTTCGCCTTACCGTTACCAGTCGCGGTATCCCATTATAGCGCCTCACTTCATCCGCACGAGTGGAGTGAAAGTAGAAGAGGAAGAAGGGAGATCGCCGTGGCGCAGGTAGAACGGATACTCATCGTAGGTGGAGGCATCGCCGGTCTCGCGCTCGCTACAGCGCTTCAGCGGCAGAGTTTCACCGCCGAACTCGTCGAGCGCAGTGGCGCCTGGCCGGCGGTCGGAGCAGGAATCGCGCTGCACGCTAATGGTGGGCGCACATTACGCGCGCTCGGCCTCGGCGCAACTATCGAGCAGGCGTCGGCGCGCTTCTCGCGCTGGGGATTCTTCGATCAGCGCGGCGAGCGGCTGTGCGAGACCAACCTCGACGACCTCTGGGGCGCTGTCGGCCCATGCACGGGCATCACACGCGTCCGCCTGCAACAGATACTGCTCTCCGGCGCAGGCGCGACTCCCTATCGGCTGGGCGTCACTGTCACAGCCATCAGGCAGGACGAGGATCGGGTCACGGTTGATTTCGATGATGGCTCATCCGGCGAGTACGATCTGGTGGAGGGCGCAGATGGCGTTTACTCGACTGCGCGCGCGCTCGCGGTGGATAATGCCGTTCCAGAGTACGCGATCATCATGGCCTGGCGGAGCGTCGTTCCCATCCGGCCTGGTGGACTGGCCGAGCTGATGATCCTGTTGGGCGAAGACAGCTTTTTCGGGCTGGTCCCGGTCGGCGATGGGCAGACCTATGGCTTCGGCGCGATTGTGGGCGCGCGCTTCCACGACGAGTTATCTGGGCGGCTGGAACGCTTCCGGCAGCGCTTCGAGTCGTTTGGCGGGCCTGTCTCAGCTTACCTCGCTGCGTTAGAGAGTGATGAGCAGCTACATGTTGGTCCCATCGAGTGGGTCGAGCCAAAGCGCTGGCGCAATGGTCGCATCCTGCTGATCGGCGACGCCGCGCACGCCGCAACCCCGCACATGGGTGAGGGCGGCAGCATGGCGCTGGAGGACGCCTTCGTGCTGGCAGAGGAGTTGCGCGCGGCGGATACGATTGAGACTGCGCTCGACCTGTTCATCGCGCGGCGCAGTCCCCGAACTGACTGGGTACAACAGCAGAGTCGTATCGCGGCGAAGGGCTGGGCTTTGCCCCCCGCAGCCCGCGACGCCGTCTTGCGCGAGCGTGGCGACCAGATGCTGCGTGACCGCTACAGCGCGCTCATCCCACCGCCGTAGTGAGGTGGCGCGCCAACGAGACACCGTGCTATCCTTACCTGGCGACGCGGCGCCACACCGCGCATACGACATGGGAGGCGATGGGTGATCGAGTTGAGCGCTGAGCGGTGCGAGTACTTGCAATTCGAGGGGCTGCGCGCTTGGCCGGAGGTAACGCACGCCGTCTTCACCCGGCGTGGTGGCTATAGCGCCGCTCCCTACGATGGCCTCAACCTCAGCATCTCGACTGGCGACGATCTCAGCGCCGTCCGCCGCAACCGTCAGGTCGTGAGTGATGCGCTGGACCTGCCGCTGGTCAGCGCGTTCCCAACGCATGGCGCGACGGTCGCCGTCCTCGACCGCGCGCTGGTCATCAAGGCGCAGCATCCCGGTGATGACTGGCCCAAGCGTCTGCAAGAGCAGATGCGCAGGATTCACGCCGACGCAATGCTCACTGATGTTCCCGGAGTCGCGCTCTTCTGGGCTTATGGCGACTGCGCGCCGGTCCTGCTCTATGACGCGCGCCAGCGGGTCGTGGGGCTGGTTCACGCGGGGTGGCGAGGCACGGCGCGGGCCATCACGGCGCAAACCATCACAGCGATGCGGGAGCGCTTCGATTCCCGGCTCGACGACATCTACGCGGCGGTGGGACCAGCCATCGGCGCCTGCTGCTACGAGGTCACCTACGCCGTGCGCCAGTCATTCGCCGCTGAGCCGCTCGCCCAGGAGGCCGCCGTTTTTGTCGAGCGGGCGACATCAGAGGATGCCGATCAAATGTCCTGGTATCTCGATGTGGGAGCGTCGAACGAGCGCCAGTTGCTGCTGGCGGGTCTCGCGCCAGACCACGTTGAGACCTCTGGTTACTGCACTGGCTGCGAGTCCGATCTCTTCTACTCGAACCGGCGAGGCCCGCGTCATCGGGGCCGCTTCGGCGTCGCCATCGGCCTGCATGCGGATGTGGCGTAGGAGGGCTGGTGCGAGATGACCGAGCGGATAGACCCGGACAACGCGACAACCACGCTTGAAACCCGCCTGCGCGCGATTCGTGAGCGCATCGGGGAGGCGGCCGCCCATACGAACCGCGCGCCAGATGACATAGAGCTTGTCGCTGTCAGCAAGACCGTGCCTGTCGAGGTCCTGCGCGAGGCCTACGCGCTCGGCCTGCGTGTTTTTGGCGAAAATCGCGTACAGGAGGCGCAGGAGAAGATCGCTGCGCTGGCGCTGCCAGATATCCGCTGGGAGTTGATCGGCCACCTGCAAACCAACAAGGCCAATCGCGCGGTAGAGCTCTTCGCGCGCGTGCAGAGCGTGGATAGTGTGCGCCTGGCGGAGGCGCTCTCGACGCGCGCGGTTGCGCTGGGCAAGACGCTGCCCGCCCTGCTGGAGGTGAACGTCGCAGGCGAGGAGAGCAAATTCGGCTTTACGCCAGAAGAGACGCTGGCGGCGGCGCGCGTAATCGCCAATCTGCCTGGGATGCGTCCAGAAGGGTTGATGACCATCGCGCCGCTGGTGGACAATCCCGAGGACGTGCGCCCGGTCTTCCGCGCGTTGCGCGAGCTACGTGACAAGTTGCGCGAGGCGGTTCCGCTTGCATCCAATGGCGGCTGGCTTGAGCTTTCGATGGGCATGAGCGACGACTTCGCGGTCGCCATCGAGGAGGGCGCGACGCTGATTCGTCTGGGGCGCGCATTGTTCGGCGCACGTCCCCTGGTCTCTGGGGTACAATAGGATGGCTGCGCGGAGGGATACGCGCAACTCACCCGCAAGGAAGGTGATGAGGTAAGGAGGCGAACATGGAGCTGGGTGATCTGCTGATGGGCCGTCGCATCCGGCAGAACCACGCGCTGGAACACGCCACTGTCTCGATCCTGTCCGCGCATACGCCTGGCCTGGCGGTCAGCGCGCGCGCGAATTACCATGGCTTCACGATTTTCGCCGACCTCGACCTGGAGGCCGTGCGACGGGCCAGCGCCGAGGCGCTGGCGCGGATGCGCGCGGGCGAGCGTGAGCTGGCGATTCACCCGAACTGCGGCACCAACCTCGCCGTGGGGACATCGGTGATGCTGGCGGGCTGGCTCTTCGCACTGATGACATTACGTCCACGCGCGCGCGTCGCCTCGGCGGCGATTGGATCGGTCGCGGGCTTCGCCTCGGCGCGCCCATTGGGAAGCGTGGTGCAGCGCCACATCACGACACTCCCCGAGGTGGATGACCTGCGCATCATCGCGATCCGCCGCCGCCAGGCGCTTGGCCGCCGCTTCGTGGATGTGCTGACCGCGACCGAGCGCTAGCGGGCAGAGAAACAGGCGGGGAAAGGAAGGCGCGACTTGGAAGCAGTGCTTCAGATGAACATTCTGCACACGCTCGTCTACCTGACGTTTGGCGCGCTAGTGATCCTGCTGTTCGTGCGCATGATCCTCTCATGGCTACCATTTCTGGGGCCGGGAAACCCCGTCGTGCGCTTCGTCAGCGATCTGACTGACCCGCTGATGAACCCTATTCGCAAGCGTATCTCATCGATGTCGGCAGGCATCTTCGACATCGGCGCCACCATCGCCTTCATCTTCGCCATCTGGGCGCTCTTCATGCTCTCGTTCTTCATCCAACTCGCACTCCCAGCGAACTGGTAGATCGCGCCACGCAGGCAGCCTGGACTCCGCGCTCACATCAAGACAATTGTCGTGCGCGACGCCAGCCACAGAGCCGACGCGATTCCCGGACATAGGCTACGAGGGCAACCGACACCAATGCGACGACAACGCCTGGCGAAAGGATAACGCGCATGGCGACCACCTCAGGAAACTCCACAGAGTCTAAAGCCCGCGCGACGAACGGAAAGCCGGCTGGACATGTCGCCAGCGACGCCGCATCCAGCGCCGACTTTTACCTCACTGACGAGATGCTCACGCCAGAGGAGCGTGCGATCCGCGACAAGGTACGCGCCTTCTGCGACCGCGAGGTCATCCCGGTCATCAACGGCTACTGGGAGCGCGCCGAGTTCCCCTTCGAGCTGATTCCCAAGCTGGCGAAGCTCAACATCGCCGGCGGCAGCCTGAAAGGTTATGGTTGTCCCGGAATGAGCCAGACCGCCGCTGGGCTCGTGGCGCTTGAACTGGCGCGCGGCGACGCCAGCGTCTGTACCTTCTTCGGCGTCCATTCCGGCCTGGCGATGTCGTCCATCGCGATGCTCGGCTCCGAGGAGCAGAAGCAAAAATGGCTGCCAGCGATGGCAAAGTTGGAGAAGATCGGCGCCTTCGCACTCACCGAGCCGAAGCACGGCTCAGACGCCGTCATGCTGGAGACGCGGGCGCGGCGCGAGGGCGACGAATATGTGCTGGACGGCGAGAAACGCTGGATCGGCAACGCCTCCTTCGCCGATGTCACCATCGTCTGGGCGCGCGATGATGAGGGCAACGTGGGTGGGTTCCTGGTTGAGAAAGGAACGCCTGGATTCGAGACGGAGATCATGACCGGCAAGGTGGCCAAGCGCGCCGTCTGGCAGACCGACATTCATCTGAAAGGCGTACGCGTGCCCGCCGCGAACCGGCTGGAACGCTCCCGGAGCTTCCGCGACACCTCGACAGTGCTGACGGCGACGCGCTCCGGCGTCGCCTGGGAGGCGATTGGTCACGCCGTCGCGGCGTATGAGATCGCGCTGAAATATTCGCAAGAGCGCATACAGTTCGGCAAGCCACTGGCCAGCTTCCAGATCATCCAGCAGAAGCTGGCGACAATGCTGGCGAACGTCACGACGATGCAACTGCTCTGTCTGCGGCTGGCGCAACTGCAAACTGAGGGCAAGATGACTGAGGGCATGGCCTCGCTCGCCAAGATGCACAACGCGCGCATGGCGCGTGAGGTGGTGGCCGATGCACGCGAGATGCTCGGCGGCAATGGCA
This sequence comes from Ktedonobacterales bacterium, assembly GCA_036265775.1. Taxonomy (GTDB): domain Bacteria; phylum Chloroflexota; class Ktedonobacteria; order Ktedonobacterales; family JADMIN01; genus DASWAC01. The sequence goes on from DATAOM010000522.1 coordinate 12,169, forward strand.
TCTTGCTGGAGTACCATATCGCGCGGCACCATGCCGACATCGAGGCGGTCTTCACCTATGAGGGCACCGACACGATCCAGTCGCTGATCGTTGGACGCGAGATCACAGGCCAGCGCGCCTTCTCATAGATGGATAAATGCAGGCGGTTGAAACCGCGCCTGGGGGCCGTTGGCCACAAGACCTGCATGCGCAGGTCTCACCAACGCGGCGACGCTTCTGGGTGTCCGCGCAGGCGGACATCGTGGCGGCGCGCCCCAAGGCGCGACTTCAGTCGCCAGCGGAACCAGCAAGAATGAGCGTAAGCGAGGAAGGCGGCGATGCTAGACGATCCTAGTGGTTCACCCCCGACCTGGCCGGCGCAACCGCATCGGCCGATTCCATACGACTCACCTGTCTATACAGCTCCTTCAGTGGAGGCGCCGCTGTCTCTCGCGCCGCGACAGCGCCTCTGGCCAGCAATCCTGACCCTGCTGCTGCTGGGTGGCCTCATCCCGGAGACCATCGCTACCTCCAACACGCCGCTGATCGCATACCTCGCCGATCCCAAGCTGCTTCTCTTCCTCTGCGCCTTCTACGGCTGCGCGGCGCTGCTACTGCGCGACGCCTGGCGTGCGCGCAATCTGGGCTGGGCCAGCATGATTCTCCTTGGCGTCTCGTTCGGCGCGATGAACGAGGGCGTGATCGCCGGCACGTGGTGGAAGATTCCAGCGAAGGGCTACACGCTCACAGGTGGCGTGAACTGGGGCTGGGCCACGGCGCTCACGATGTTCCATGTCGTCTACAGCATGGTGATCTCGATTCTGGTGGTCGAGCTGCTGTTTCCGCGCGTCGCCAGCCAGCCATGGCTGCGCCGTCGCGGCACGATCATCGCCGCGACCGTGCTCGGCCTGACACAACTGCTCGGCCTTTTCGCGCATGACTATCAGCCGTATCGTACGCTGGCGCTCGTCTTCGCGCAGGCCCTCATCCCAATCGCGCTCCTGCTGCCGCGCCCACGACCACGCCCCTTTGACCCGCGACCCGCGCTGGGGCTGTGGCGGCTGCGCATCACGGGCTTCTTCGCCGCGTTGTTCTACTTCTTCCTGATCTATTTCGTGCCGGGCGCGTGGTCTCCGCCGACGTTGGTGATCGTCGGGCTGCTCGTCGCTTACTTCACGCTCTGTCTCTGGCGACTGTGGGTCTGGACCGGACGCGCGGGCTGGGGACGCCGTCAGGAATTGGCGCTCATTACCGGCGCGCTGACGTTGAGTCTCATCATCGTCTCGCTTCAGCCCGGGGGCGAGATCCTCATGACTATTCCCTTCTTCATACTACTCGTCTGGCTCGCGTTCCGCGAGCGCCGCCTTGAAGCGCGTGATCCGGTTCCTGCCTTCTAGAGCGCGCCTGCGTTACTTTTCTCTCGCCGTGCGGTGTTTCCCGATAGCCGGATATGCCTTACGGATGGCCTGGAGAAAAGGTGGCGTCTATGCGCGAGCATCATCCTTTGAACATGCGTCACATGCGCTGGACACTGATCAGCGCCCTGTTCCTGGCATTGACCGCCTGCGCCAGCCAGACCAGCAGCGCGCGCAGTCCGGCGCCTGTTTCTTCGCCGACCACCTATCCAACGCTCGCGCCGTGGATTCCGACGCTCACACCAACCAACGTGCCCTACTCGACCGCCGTGCCAGGTACGATGCCGCACGTGGATGGGCTGCTCTATGAGGCCACTATGGATGGGAACGTGCTGGCGATCAACCCGGCGACGGGCGCGACGAAGTGGAGTGTCAGCGCGGGAAGCAGTGCGGGGCTACTGGCGACGGACCATGCCCTCTACGCGGGCTACGGCGATCACCTGGACGCGCTGCGCTTGAGCGATGGCGCGCGGCTCTGGAGGGTGTTAGGTGGGAACATAATCGCTGACGCTGATGGTGTATTGTACCTGGATCGCCAGGAACGTATCACTGCGCTTGACGACCATACCGGCGCGACTCGCTGGAGGTGGACGCCGCCTTCCGATCAGTACGAAGCTGGCGCCATTGCGGGACCTGGAGTAGTTATCTTCGGAACTACTGTTTCTGGCAATGGCGCGGTTGGATATTACGGGCTTTATGCGCTTGACACGCGCACAGGCGCACTCCGCTGGCAGCGCCCACGCGGGACCGCGACCTTTGGCAATCCAGTCATAGACGGCGAACGCGCCTTCTATCTCTCTGATAGTTTCGCTGGACCAAGCCTGATCGGCGCCTATGCGCTTGCCGATGGTAAGACTCTCTGGACGCGCGACGCTTCTAGCATTGGGGCAGTCAAAGCAGGCGCCGACGTCATAGGCGCTGACGACCAGTATGTGTACACCCGCAACGGCGAAGATGGAGATCACGGCGTGTCAGCGCTCAAGATTGGCGATGGCTCGGTTGTCTGGACCCACGATACCTTCGCGCCAGGCAATGGAGCGCAGCATCCATTTCGAATCACTGGAGGCGCTATCTATTCGCTGACCTATACCAATGGCTGGTCGGTGGCAGCGTTTGACGCCGTGAGTGGATCGCAGCGATGGAATCAGTCGCTGGATGGTGTATTCCTCGCGGCGCAGCCACTGATGAGCGGCGGCCTCATCTACACATCCACCTTCTCACCCGATGTCGCCTATGCGCTCGACGCCGCCACTGGCGCGATTCGCTGGCGCTTCCCCGCCGCGCTGACGGGCTTCACGGTGCGCAACGGTGTCCTCTTCGCCCATGTCGATCATGATCCGAACGCGCAGCCTCAATTGACAACCGACGTGATCTACGCCATCAACGCGACGACCGGCGCGCTCTACTGGAAGCGTGACTTGCCCAGCACGGTCGCCTCTGGCCCCTTTCTGGAGCCGTGACGCCTGCTCCTTGACGGGCCGCTTGCAAGCGAGTAAACTGCCGCTGACGTGTTCGCTCGCATTGCCAATCGAACACACGGCGCGCCCCCGCAAGCATGTTGGAGCCGGTGAATATGTTCGCGGCGCCTCCCATGACGGGAGGATTCTTCTAGCTGTCATTGTGCGCCTGGGGTTCCACATTTCCAGGCGCAAGATGTCACGTCCCATGCGGATGGCATACCAGCCAGACGACGCTACTACCTGTAGGAGGATATTTGATGGACGCGACGCCATCCAGCCTCACTGGTTCAGCCACTCCGCCCCAGCGCACTCGAAAAATACTGGCCATCATCCTGGCGGGCCTCGCGGTGGCGGCCAGTATGGCATGGACTCCGGCTCTTCTGTCCATAAGCGATGCGCTCCGCCCTCTCGATGGATTCGATGTGTACCGCTGGTGCTTCAGCGACGCTCAGCAAGCGCAACTACATGCATTGACAGCGCAAGCGCAACAGGAATTTAGCGTCATTGCGCTCATCGGCCTAGTCATGCTGGTGGCGCTGGTAGCGCTGTCAATCGTCGCGGGACGGCGTGCGCTCCGTGAGACGGCGAGCTCGGCAACCCTCGCGCGAATGGGGAAATGGTCGCTCGCGTTCCTGGTGGGCGAGCTAGCGCTCGCGCTCGCCGTATATCTCATCGGTAATGCCACGGGCGGCAGGTTCTTCCTCGACATTGAAGATTCCATCACCGGCTTCAGCCCGTTACTTGGAACGGTCGTGACATTCCTGGCGGCGGGAATCATTCCAGCGAGTCTGGTTGTCAGTATGATCCTTGGCGGCATTGCCCTGCTTCGACCCACAATAGCGCCTGCCAGCGGCGAGACGCCTCCCAAAAGGATCTGGCGCATCCTGACACGTATCGGCCTAGTCATGGCTAGCCTCAGCGCGCTTGCGTTGTTCGCACTCATTTATCTCGGGGGATGTTTTTAATAGGATGGTATCCTTGCTTCTACTTCTAGGGTTGATGGTAGTAGCGTCCCCGACACAGGCCGGATGAGCTGACGTAAGCCAGAGTCTCCCCGCTTCAGCCGCAGCAGTGTCACTTAGAAACGTTGAAGCGGAACTCGATGATGTCGCCGTCTTTGACGACATACTCCTTGCCCTCCAGGCGGACGTGGCCATGCTCCTTCGCCGTCTTCATCGAGCCGCCGTCGGCCATCAGGTCGTCGTAATGCACCACCTCGGCGCGAATGAAGCCGCGCTCGATGTCGGTGTGAATCTTGCCCGCCGCGACTGGCGCCTTCGTCCCGCGCGTGATCGTCCAGGCCCGGCACTCATCCTCGCCCGCTGTCAGGAACGAGATCAGGTTCAGCTCACGGTATCCCGCCTGCACAACACGGTCCGCCCCCAGCGTCGGCAAGCCCAGCGCCGCCAGATATTCCGCTGCGTCCTCTGGAGAAAGCTCGCCCAACTCCGCCTCCAGTCGAGCCGAGACCGCGATGACTTCGGCGCTCTCTGCCCGCGCGCGATCGCGCACGACAGCCGCGCACGCCAGTTCGCCCTCTCCACCGCCAGTCCCCGCGACGATCTCCGAGGCCGCCGCCAGCGCATCTTCGCCCACATTCGCCACATACAAGCGTGGCTTCATCGTCAGCAGGAACAACTCGCCCAGAATCGCGCGCTCGGCCTGTGAATACTCAAGCTCCGATGCAGGCCGGCCCTCGTTGAGTGGCTCGCGCAGCCGGTTGAGGAACGCCAGCTCCTCAGTGAACTTCTTGTCGCCGGTTTTCGCCTTGCGCGCCGTCGCATCGATGCGCTTATCCACCGTGGCGAGGTCAGTCAGCGCCAGTTCTGTCAGCAGATCGTCGAGGTCGCGCCCGGCGTCCAGGCTTCCGGCGGGATGCGGCGCCTGCGGGTTCTCGAAGCAGCGGACGACGATGGCGAGCGCGTCGGCGTTGCGGATGTGTCCCAGGAACTCGGCGCTCAGCACCTCGTGTTTGGCCGTCTCGCTCGCCTGCCCAAGTCCCGCCACGTCCACGAACTCGATGCTGGTGGGGACGATCTTGCGTGGGTGAAAGATCTCGGCGAGGCGATCTAGCCGCTCGTCGGGGACCTGGACGACGGCGCGATTGGCCTGTACCGTGCTGGTGGGATAGCCGCTGATCTCGGCGCCTGCGCGGGTGAGCGCATTGAAGAGGGTGGTCTTGCCGGAAAGAGGTAGACCGATGATGCCAACCGTCAGCGCCATGGGTAACGCTCGCAATCTCGTATTTCAACAGGTGTGGTGGTCATGTGCCAAACTGTAGGAGTATACCATGCGCCGAGGCTTCCATTGGAGAAAGTGCGCGTAGACAACGAAACGAGCGTGAGCATGGCTGAGAAATCGTTCGCCTGGGAACCGCTGCTCAGGACATGGAGTCAGGAACGGCTGACCAGCGCTGAATATAGAAGTGTGTTGCCCGATGAGGTGATTGCCTCTGAATGGCTCGGCTATCCCGGCGCGAGGGAGAAAGAGATAACCAGCGCCGAGCAGCGGCTTGCCATGTCCCTGCCACCTTCCTACTGGGAGTTCTTGCGAGTGACGAATGGATGGCGGCGTACTAGCCTCTTCATTGAGAGAGTGTGGTCAGTAGAGCAAGTCAAGTCGTTCGCCGTCGAAAATCAGGAATGGATCGACATCTGGCGTGATACCGATCCTGATTGCCCCGAAGCGCGCTACTTGCCCTCTGCTGTACAGATCAGCGAAGTTGGCGACGCCGCTGTGTATTTGCTCATGCCAGAGCTGGCGTCGGGGAATGGCGAGTGCGAGGTGCGGCTTCTGGCGAGTTGGCGGGGGACGGCTGTGCGCTATGACTCCTTTTGGGATTTGATGCAAGCCGAATACGCGACATTTAAGAGTATTGAACAACCGGGTAAAATAGAGGCGCCATAGCTTCGCAGGCGCGTTGCAGTGAATCAATCTCAAGCGTAAGGCAGGCCCGTACTGTTTGGATGCGCATTGACGGCGCACGGTGACTCAAGGAGCGACTCGTCGTGGCAATCATCCTCGTCTGGCTCTCAATCATTGCAGGAGTCGTGACGCTCGTCCTGGTGGTCTGGAGCCTGCGCAGTGTGGTCGCTCAGGCGGGTAGCGTCAGCCGTTTGGTCGTCGTCACCATCGTCTTCAGCCTGATCTCCGGCGCGCTGACTATCGCCTCGCTCATCGCGGCGCTCCAGCAACTCGGACTCCGTTGACACTCGAAGTTGCGCTCGCTCAGTCAGATGTGGGCGCTTGATTCAACCCTCCGCGTGAAAGTGCAGTTATGACGGCGCAACACATTGAGACCACGCAAGCGAGCGTTGGGGCAAGGCTGACCCGTTTCGGTTTCTGGTGCTCGATCATCGCCGGGGTCATCGTTGGCGCGCTCATTCTCGGTTCGGCGTATTTCGCGTTCTCCAGCGGGACGCCTGC